>NZ_SMKJ01000053.1:0-29008 GCF_004348615.1 Micromonospora sp. KC207 | reverse complement strand
ACCACATCCAGACTGAGGCCAACCGGCGATGATTCGACCCCTCGCCGACCCCGACCTCGGCCTCGCCCCCGGCTACCGGCGCATCCGCGCCCGCGTCACCACACCCCCCGTCGCCCCGGCGTGGCGGCTGCGCACCTGGCGCCGCACCGCCCACCTCACCCAGCAGCAAGTCGCCGACCTGCTCGGCTGCACCTCGCGGCAGGTGCGCCGCTACGAAACCGGCGAGGCCGCTGTGCCAGACCGCGTCCTCGCCCTGACGACCACCGACCCCGCTGCCTGAGGAGCACCGTGACCCCGTACCACCTGCACGCCACAGCAACGCCTGACCACAGCGAGGGGCTGGCCCGCGGTGTGCGGTCCAGCCCCTTCGCGCGTCGGCCGTCAGGCGAAGGCGAGCACCTTCGCGACCCGAGCCTCCCGCTCCGCCTGCTCGGCGGCGACCTGGCCCAGGCGGGCCAGCTTCCGGCGACCGGCCTCGGTGATAACCGCGTGGTCGACGTCGAAGCGTCGCCCGGGCGGGGGCACGAGGGTGAGCAGACCCTTGCGGGCCAGGGCGCGCAGGACGGGCAGCGGCTCGCCGCCCTTGCCCCGGGTGACGCGGCCGAGGGTCGCGGCGGTGGCGAGGGCCCGGTGCTGGGGGTCGGTGACGTGGGTGAGGTGGGCGCCGGCCATGGTGGGTCGGGCCTGGCGGGTGGTGCCGGTCTGGGCGAGGACGGCGAGGCTGGCGGGCGGGTTGAGGTGGTGGCGCATCTGGTCGATGGACCAGGGGCCGGTAGGGTGCTGCATGGAGGGGTCTCCTGTCGTGAGCAGGTGGTCTGTCCTGGGGTTTCGGGGGTGTTGCGAGCACTCCCGGAACCCGCCAATCTCTCTGGCATGTGCCAGTCTAATCGAGTGGCTTTCGTATGGCAAGTGCCCCGCGTATCATGGGTGCATGGCACGCACACCGTTCCAACCCGACGCCGCCCAACGAGCCGCCCTCGACCAGCTCGCACGCCTCGCCCGCCGCCGCGCCAAGCTTGACGCCGAGACCGACGCCGCCCTGCTCGACGCCGCCGCGCTCAACGTGCCGAAGAAGGCCATCGCCGAAGCGCACGGGGCCGACTGGGAAACCGTCGCCCGCCGCCTCGCCAAGCTCACCCCCGCCGAGCAGCTCGACGTGAGCCGCCCCGGAGGCCCGCCCGTGACGGTGCCCGGACTGCCCAGGAAGGACGCACGGCGGCCGTAACCCCTACGATTGATCCACGGGAGGTGACCGGCATGGCAGACCGACCCCGCAGCCCCTCCGGGCGCTACGTCCGCACCCTCGACGCCGCCGAACGCGACGCCGAAGCCTGCCGGCTGCGTGCCCGCGGGCTGTCGTACCGGGAGATCGCGGAGCAACTTCGGTACGCCGACGCTGCCGGTGCCCACCGCGCCGTCCAGAAAGTTCTCCGCGACACCGTGCAGGAACCCGCCGACGAGCTGCGGCACCTCGAGGTCGTGCGCCTCGACGCGCTCCTCGCCGTCGCCTGGGACGTCCTGGAACGTGAGCACGTCGCGCACTCCGGCGGCAAGCTCGTCATGGTCGCCGGCGAGGACGGCGTCGAGGTGCCGCTGCGCGACGACGCCCCGACGCTCGCCGCCATCGACCGCGTCCTGAAGATCATGACCAGGCGCGCCGAGCTGCTCGGCCTCGACGCACCGCGCAAGATCGAGCAGGGCGGCCAGGTCAAGTACATCGTGGAAGGCGTCGACCTCGGCGCGCTCACGTGACCGTCGTCGAGCACCGATACCGCCCCCGAGGGGCAGCCCGCGCACTGCTCGAAGACCGCTCGCCCGAGCTGCTCCTCTCCGGCCCTGCCGGCACCGGCAAGTCCCGCGCCTGCCTGGAGAAGCTCCACCTGCTCATGCTCCTCAACCCGGGCGCCCGCGGGCTCATCGTCCGCAAGACCCTCGCCAGCCTCGGCTCAACTGCCCTGGTCACCTGGCGGCAGCACGTCGCCGCCGAGGCCCTCGCCAACGGCACCGTCACCTGGTACGGCGGCTCACCACAGGAGTCCCCGCAGTACCGGTACGCCAACGGCAGCGTCATCGTCGTCGGGGGGATGGACCGGGCCACGCGCATCATGTCCTCGGAATACGACGTGGTGTACGTCCAAGAGGCCATCGAGCTGACCCTTACCGACTGGGAGTCCATCACCACCCGCCTACGCAACGGTCGCATCTCGTTTCAGCAGGTGCTCGCCGACACCAACCCGGACACCCCGGCGCACTGGCTCAAGGGCCGCTGCGACGCCGGCACCACCAAGATGGTCGAGTCACGGCACGAGGACAACCCGGTGCTTGTCGACGACCAGGGCGCGCTCACCGCTGTCGGCCGCGACTACCTGGGCAAGCTGGACAACCTCACCGGCGTCCGCTACCACCGGCTCCGCCGCGGCCTGTGGGTCGCCGCCGAAGGTGTCATCTACGAGACGTACGACCCGGCCGTGCACCTCGTCGACCGGATCGCGCTGCCGGCGGGCTGGACCCGCTACTGGGCCGTCGACTTCGGCTACACCAACCCCTTCGTCTGCCAATGCTGGGCCGAGGACCCCGACGGCCGGCTGTGGCTGGAGTGGGAGGTCTACCACACGCAGCGCCTCGTCGAGGACCACGCGATCACCATCCTTGACCAGGTCACCACGGTTGACCGCGACTACCGGCACCCGGACGGGCGCCCCCGCTACGCCCACCACGGCCGCACCTGGACCGGCCCCAAGCCTCGCGCGATCGTCTGCGACCACGACGCCGAAGACCGGGCCACCCTGGAGCGGCACCTCGGCATGTCCACCGTCGCCGCCCACAAGAGCGTCAGCGACGGCATCCAAGGCGTGCAGACCCGGCTACGTCCCGCCGGGGACGGCCGGCCCCGCCTGCTGCTGATGCGTGACGCCGTCGTCGAGCGCGACGCTGCCCTGGTCGACGCGTCCAAACCCACCTGCACAGCGGAAGAGTTCCCCGGCTACGTCTGGGACACTGGCGCGGGCAAGGCCCCGAAAGAGCAACCGCTGAAGGTGGATGATCACGGCATGGACACGACCCGCTACGTGGTAGCCGAGGTGGACCTGTCGGCCCGCCCCCGCGTGCGGTTCCTCGGCGGCGCCGCCCGGAGCCGACGGTGACCGCCCGGACCATGCGCGCCGCCGCTCGCGCCGGACACGCCGCCCGCCGGGCCGCCCCCTACACCTGGGCCGCCGCCGGCCTTACCCTGCTCTCCGCCGCCGCCTGGACCGCATGGTCCGCCCCTGCCGGCCTCGCCGCCGCCGGCATCTCCTGCCTGATCATGGAGTGGCGCGTACGCGGCACCTGACCCCCCCCGGAGCGGCACATGAGATCCCTGCTCGGCGGCCTCGCTACCCTCGTCAACCGGGCCCCCGTCGCCTACGTCGGCCCCGGCCAGCGGCTGTCCATCCCGTGGGTCGGCACGTCCGGCGCTGAGGCGCAGATGCGCGCCATGGGTAGCGTGGGCACCCTGTTCGCCATCGTCAACCGCACCTCCAACGCCACCAGCCAGGTGCACTGGCGACTGTGGCGCACCGCCCCGTCCGGCCGGCGCGAGGACCGCGTCGAGGTCACCCGCCACCTGGCCCTGGACCTGTGGCGCAAGCCTAACCCGTTCATGACGGGGCAGGAGTTCGTCGAGAGCACCCAGCAGCACGTTGACCTGACCGGTGAGGGCTGGTGGGTGGTGGAGCGCGACGCCCGCGCCCGGTCGATCCCGCTGGGCCTGTGGCCGGTGCGCCCGGACCGCATGGAGCCGGTGCCGTCGCCGACGGAGTTCCTCGCCGGCTACATCTACCACGGGCCGGACGGTCGGGAGGTTCCGCTGCGCCTCGACGAGGTCATCCAGCTGCGCATGCCGAACCCGCTGGACCCGTACCGGGGCATGGGTCCGGTGCAGGCGATCCTCACCGACCTCGACAGCGCGCGCTACTCCGCCGAGTGGAACCGCAACTTCTTCCGCAACTCGGCCGAGCCGGGCGGCATCATCGAGGTCGACAAGCGACTCAGCGATGACGAGTTCGACGAGATGTCCACGCGGTGGAACGAACAGCACCGAGGGGTGGCCAACGCCCACCGGGTGGCGGTCATCGAGCAGGGCAAGTGGGTGAACAGGACGTTCACCATGCGGGACATGCAGTTCACCGAGCTGCGGTCGGTGTCCCGCGACGTCATCCGGGAGGCGTTCGGCATCCCGAAGTTCGCCGTCGGCGACGTGGACGACGTCAACCGGGCCACCGCCGACGCATCATCGGCGTGGTTCGGCGAGCACCTCACCGTGCCCCGCCTGGAGCGCTTCAAGGGCGCGCTGAACAACGACTTCCTGCCCATGTTCGGGTCGACGGCGGTTGGTCTGGAGTTCGATTACGACTCGCCTGTGGCCGGCGACGAGGCTGCCGCGAACGCCGAGCGGACCAGCAAGGCGACCGCGGCGAAAACCCTCACCGACGCCGGCTACGACCCGGCCGAGGTGCTCGCCGTCGTCGGCCTGCCCCCGATGCGACACACCGCCCCCGCCGGTCCGCCGGCACTACCCGCGCCCACGGCCACCCTCCGCCGGCCGGTCGTCGCCCGGGTGCCCCGCGTCGTCGCGCAGGAAGCCGCCGCGAGCCTGGAGGAGTGGGAGCAGGAGCTGGAGGCCCTCACCGAGCAGTGGGCGGCCGAGGTCACTCCCGAGCAGGTGGAGGAGGCCGTCGAGCAGGTGGAGGAGGCCGTTGACGAGGGGGATCTGGCCGCCCTGGCCGCGCTGCTTATCTCGTCGACCGTCGCCGCCGGACTGCTGGCGGACAGCATGATCGCGGTTGCGGTCGGCGCAGCGCAGGCCGTTCTCGACGCGGCGGAGGCTGCGGGGGTGTCGCCGGTCCCGGATGTGACGGTCGACGCGCAGGCGCTGACCGCTGCCGCGCAGGTCCGTGCGGCGTTGATGGCGTCGGCCCTGGGTGAGGCCGCCGGCCGGGAGGCGCTGAGGGTGGCGGGGCCGGACGCGTCGGGGACGGAGGTCGCCGAGCAGGTTCGTGCGCACCTGGACGGCCTGTCGGATCGGTACGTGCGCGACCAGCTCGGCGGGGCGCTGTGGTCGGCGGTGGGCGCTGGCCGGCTGGCCGCGTTGGAGGTACTGCCGGAGCCAGCGGCGTACGTGGCGGACGAGGTACGGGACCGCAACACGTGCGGGCCGTGCCGGGAGGTCGATGGCCGGGAGTACACGCTGCTGTCGGCGGCCCTGCTCGACTATCCGACGGGCGCGGGGTACGTCGCCTGCGAGGGCGGGATCCGCTGCCGGGGCCTGATCGAACCCCGCTGGTAGCGTCCGGTCATGGCCGTCACCCACATCGCGGCACCACACATCATCATCAACGACCGCTACCTCCGCCAGCGCTGCGGTTGGTGTGGCGCGGTCATCATCGAGTACGACCTCGCAGCCGTCGCCGTGCCGGCTGGCACGGACCCGACGCCGGCCACATGGTCAACCGGGGCGCTGGTCGCCGTTGACGGGCGCGCGTCCTGGGCGGCCTCCGCCACAAACAGGCTGCCCGAGGATGCGTGCGGCGTGAACCCGTTGACGATGGTCGGGTTCGGGACTGGGGACAGTCGTGGCTGAGGAGCCGATCCTGGGCATCATCGAAGCGCCGGCCCTGAGCGAGGACGAGGCGCGCCGCGTCCGGGATGCGTTCGCTGCGGCGCAGGGTCGGCCCGCATCGTGGTACCCGATCGCCCCGTATGAGGTGCGGATCGTCCGGCCGCACCGGAGCTGGTGGCGTCGGCTGCTCAACCTGCCCGCCCGGGCGGCACGCCATGGCTGAGGCGCGCGCCGGCCATCCCGGGCGAGTACCAGGGGCCCGGCCCTTGGCTCGGTTGGCCGTCGACCCGCGCCTGACCGATGAGGATGTGCGGTGGCTCAACGACCACCTAGACCTCATCGACGACCCACCCATCCGATACGCGCGGGCCGTTCCGGTGCCACCGCTTCCGAGCGGAAGGGGCGTCCGGGGCTCGGCGTCGGCAACCCAGAGACGTGAGCGACGCTCGCGTTTTGGCCCGAAACCACGCACATAATACCGGTTATGGTGCGCACTGCGGCCGTTGGGCCGTCCGTCGCGTCCCTCACCTTCGCCTGTTTTTGCAGCTCAGGGCGGGTTGACCCCAGCCTTGGCGTGGGGAGTACCTAAGAATCGAAGGTGAAACACCCTCTCGACTGATGAATCGTAGGCGGCGGGGAGTACGATCAGCCTCAACAAGGGGGGTGATCATGCGTAGGCGGATCCTCAACCGGGCCGGCATCCGCACCGCCCGCCCTCGCGCCCAACTTCGTCAGGGCCGCACCGACTGGTACGCCATCCGCAACGCCGCGTCCCCCGTCGCCGAGGTCCTCATCTACGACGAGATCGGCTACTGGGGCGTCACCGCCGACGCCTTCGTGCGCGAGCTCCAGGGCGTCACCGCCCCGGCGATCGAACTACGCATCAACTCGCCCGGCGGCGAGGTGTTCGACGGCATCGCCATCATGAACGCCCTGCGCGCCCACCCGGCGACCGTCACGGCCTACGTGGACGGCCTTGCCGCCTCCGCCGCGTCGTTCATCCTCCAGGCCGCCGACACCCGCATCATGCGCCCCCAGTCCCAACTCATGATTCACGACGCGATGGGCCTGTGCGTCGGCAACGGCGCGGACATGCGGCAGATGGCCGACGAACTCGACCGCATCTCCGACACCATCGCCAGCGTCTACGCCGAACGCGGCGACGGCACCGTGGCCCGCTGGCGGGACCGGATGCGCGCCGAAACGTGGTACGGCGCGGACGAGGCGGTCGCCGCCGGCCTCGCAGACCAGGTCGCCACCAACGGCGCACCCACCAACCGGATGCCCCGCCGGGAGAACACGTGGGACCTGACGATCTTCGGCACCGACGGCCGCACTGGCGGACCGGCCGACGATGCCACCCCCGCGGCCCGGGAGTCTGTGGCGGTGGTCGCCCGGACCGCACCGGTGCCGGACCCGGTGGAGGAGGCGGCGGCGCACACCCCCACCGGGCCGGCATCGGACACCACCCCCGACGGCCCGGGCACCGGCGACGTGCCGCTGTGGTCCGACGACCTGGCCGCCGTGTTCCGCGACGCCCTGCGTCCCCCCGACGAGTCCGACCTGGCCGCAGCGTTCCGCGACGCCCTGGCCGAACCGGAACCCGACCTCAGCGAGGTCGTCCTGATCGACCCCATCGAGTTCTACAACGCCGTGAGAGAGGCGAGCCTGTGAAGACCGACAGCAACCGGGCGCAGCGTCGGGCACTCGCCCGCCGCTACGGCGTGAACCCGGCCGACCTGGGCCGGATCGTCAACCGGGCCACCGCCTCCGGGCCGCGCACCAGCACCGTCACCCCGGACGACGTGGACCGCATCACCATCCCCGACACCCCCGAGGGCCTCGAGGACATGCTCCGCGACGGCCCGAAGATGACGAAGCTGTTCCAGCAGAAGGACGGCTTCCGCGACTTCGTCCAGCGCTACGCGCGGACCGTCGTCGACCGGGACCGCAGCATCTCCGACCAGGTGCAGACCGAGGTGCAGCGCACCCTCGCCCAGTGGCTGAAGGACCAGCGGGAGCAGGACGGGGCGGTGCCGCTGGACCTGCGGCACACCAACCCGACCGGCGTGGTCACCGCCGGCGGCCGGGACCGCATCTACAACCCCCGCGCCATGGGCGCCGCCATCGACAAGGAGTTCGCCAACTCGGCGGACTACTTCCAGGCGATCTGGCACCAGCGGCCCCCTGACTCGCACCTCCAGGCGAAGCTGGGCCGCATCCGCAACGCCTTCAGCTCCACCGTGCCGTCCGAGGGCGGCTTCCTCATTCCGGAGACGCTGCGCGCCGAGCTGCTTCGCGTCTCCCTGGAGACCGCGATCGTGCGGCCCCGGGCCCGGGTCATCCCGATGGAGACACTGCGGGTCCCGTTCCCGGCGATCGACGCGACCAGCAACGTGTCCAGCGTGTACGGCGGCATCGTCGGCTACTGGACGGAGGAGGGCGGGCAGCTCACCGCGTCGCAGGCCGCCTTCAGCCGGATCGTCCTGGAGGCGAAGAAGCTCACCGCGTACACCGAGGTCCCGAACGAACTGATCTCCGACAGCATCTCGTCGTTCCAGGCGTTCATCGACCAGATCTTTCCCGAGGCGCTCGGCTTCTACGAGGACGACGCGTTCATCAGCGGTAGCGGTGTCGGCGAGCCGCTCGGGTTCCTCAACGGGTCGGCGGCCGTGTCGGTCGCGAAGGAGTCGGGTCAGCCGGCCGACACGATCGTGTGGGAGAACATCGTTAAGGCGTTCGCCCGGATGCTGCCCGGCAGCCTGGGCCGCGCGGTGTGGATCTGCTCCATCGACAGCTTCCCGGAGCTGGCCACGATGGCGCTGTCCGTCGGCACTGGCGGGTCGGCGATCTGGCTGAACAACGGCGTCGAGGGCCCGCCGATGACCATCTTGGGCCGGCCGGTCATCTTCAGCGAGAAGGTGCCGAAGGTTGGCGACCTGGGCGACCTCAACTTCGTCGACCTCGGGTTCTACCTCGTCGGCGACCGGCAGGTCATGTCCGCGATGTCCTCGCCGCACTTCAAGTTCCAGAACGACCAGACGGCGTACCGGATCATCGAGCGGGTCGACGGCCGGCCGTGGCTGGAGTCCGCCATCACCCCGAAGAACGGCGGGGCGACCCTCTCCCCGTTCGTCAAGATCGCCGAGCGGGCGTAAGGGAGACACGATCATGGAGGCACTCGGCCGGGTCTTCAACCTGGCACACAGCGCGACCACCTCGGCGGTGCGCGTCAACCTCAAGGACGCGACCGGTGTGACGTTCGTGCTCACCGGCGCGTCGTCGGGCAACGCCACCATCGCCGAGCACGACGCGGCCAGCTCGGGCACGTCGCAGAACCTGGCGACGATCACCCGCTACTACCGGCAGTCCTCCGGGCTGTGGACCCTGGTCACCCAGGCCGCCGCCGCCACGTTCACCGCCGGCACGGGCGGCCTCGCGGCCTGCTACATCGGGGCCAGCGAGCTGTCCGACGGGTTTACGTACCTGTCCGCGTCGCACGCGTCCGGGTCGTTCGTGTACATCCTCCACGACCTCCAGGTGCAGCGCGACCCGGCGGCCCTCGCGGCGGTCACGGCGTGACCACCCCGGCCCGCTGAGCTGATGCGCCTCACGCCGTGCCCATCGTGTGGCTCTGCCGCCTGCCTGGCGCAGAGCCACACGATGTGTCGGCACACCCGCACCCGCCGGCCGGACCTGGTCCGGGTCGGCTCCACCGGCACCACCCCTACCCCCGCTCCGGCCGGACGCCGTAGGAAGGCAAGCGCATGACGGTCATCCTCGACCCCACCCAGTTCCACGGCGTGGCACGCGAACTCGTCGCCGGCATCCTCGTGGACCGGGCCACCGACACGCTCCCACAGACCACCGCCGAGGCGCTGTTCACGATCTCCACGGGCCGGGTGCTGCTCATGGGCATCGTCGGTGAGGTCACCACGGTCATCCAGACCCAGGCCAACAACGCGAAGCTCCAGGCGAACCCGACCACGGGCACCACCGTGGACATCTGCGCGGTGCTCGACATCACCGCCGACGAGGTGGGCTGCCTGTACGGCATCACCGGTGTTTTCTCCGATGCGCTGGTGGGGGCGAACGCGGGCGCGACGGTGTGGCCGACCCGGCCCGTCGTGTTGGCCCCGGGGACGCTCGACCTGTCGTGCTCGGCGTCGAACACGGGTGCGGTGAAGTGGTCGCTGATCTACGTGCCGCTCGACGCGGGCGCTGAGGTCACGGCGGCCTGACCGTGGCGCTGCGGGTGTGCCTGGCCTGCACGACCGCGTACGCGGCCGGCCTGGCCGGGTGCCCGCACTGCGGCGGTACCGATCATCACGAGGAGGGCAGCATGCCGAAGATCACCCGCCACGGTGGCCCGTCCATCGCCGCCGGCGAACCGGTTGCGCCAGTCAGCACCGAGCCGGGCTGCCAGCACCCCGACTGCGTGCTCGACCACCCCCACGCCGGCCCCGCCACCCTGGCCGACCCCGCCGACGAGGGAGGTGCGTCATCGCCTGGGAGCAACTCCTCAGCATCCTCGCTGGAGCCGCCGAAGAGCAGCGCGCCGACGAAGAGCAGCCGCCGCAAGCCTGCCCAAACGACGGCGAACCCCTCCGCGCAGGACCCGACGGAGTGCTCTACTGCCCCTTCGACGGATGGTCCTGGGACGGATCCGCCTGGGACAGGTGAACTGCGGTGACCGTAGTCCGGTCGCAGTCCACCCTGTACGCGGCGGCAGCACGCACCGCGACCCCGACGGCTGCGCAGTTCGGCGCGAACGGCGGGCGGGGCCTGCACCTGGTCATCAACGTCACCGCGGTGACGGACACCCCGAGTGTGGTGCCGACCATCGACGGCTACGACGCAGCCAGTAACACCTGGTACAACCTGCTCACCGGGGCGGCGATCACCGCGACCGGTACGACGGTGCTGAAGATCTATCCGGGGATCGCGACCGTGGCCGGCGCGGCGGCGTCGGACGTGATCCCGCAGACGGTGCGGCTGGTCATGACTCACGCCGACGCCGACAGCATCACCTACTCCGCCGCCGCACACCTGGTCGGCTGACATGCCCGACTACTTCAACACCCTCGACCGGCCGGGTGCCTTGTTCGTGCGCCGCACGGCCGACCATGCCGGCATCGCCAGCTCAACCGCGGTTGCCGACGACGGCGTGCTCCAGGTGTCCGTGGCCCCCGGCGCGGTGTATGTGCTCCAGGCGATGATCGTCTACACGGCGTCGTCGGCCGGCGACATCAAGCTCGGCTGGGCCGCTCCGTCCGGGTCGAGCCTGACGTGGACGCCGTGCGGGCTGACGACCACCACCACGACGGCGGCCGGGTCGGTGCGCCTGCCTAGCAAGACCCTCGCCGACACCGACATCCCGGGCGCGGTCGACGTGTCCACGCCGGTAACCGCCCTGCCTACCGGGCTGCTGGTGGTCGGCGCGACCGCTGGCCTGTTCAAGCTCCAGTGGGCCCAGGGGGTGTCCGATCTGGGCGCGACCGTCGTCAAGGCTGGCTCGTATCTGATGCTCACCCGGGCGGCCTGAGATGGCCGGCATGGGCAGGGATCAGCCGATCCGATCGCAGGCACGAGACACCGCGATGCGCGCCTCGGCGAGAGCGATCATCGGCTCGCCTCGCGGGTCGTCTGCGGTGGTGACGGTGCTGACCGCGTCGGCCAGGTCGCGGCCGGCGCTGGCCAGCCCTGCGTCTGCGGCCCGCCCGGCGAGGCGAGCGATGTTGCCGAGGTCGGCGGCCTCCAGCTCGGTGTCCTCGGTGAGGGCCCGGACGAGCCGGCACGCCTCCGCGCCGGTGTCGGCGGAGGTCGCCGAGGTGGCGGGGGCGGCTGCGGTGGTTGGTTCAGCTGCTGGCGTACCGGTCGGAGTGTCGGAGCAGCCGGCCACGGCTAGGCAGGCGACGGCGAGAGCGGGCAGCGCGCGGCGAATCGTCATCGGCGCAGGGTAGCGGGAGGGGGTAGCAGTGAGTGTCTGGTACACGACCAGGGAGCAGGTCAAAGCGGCCCTGGACAGCGTGGAGACCGCCCGCAACAACGGGCAGGTGGACCGCGCGATCGCCGCTGCGACCGGCACCATCGAGGGGCGCCTGCACCGCCGCTTCTACCCCTGGACCGGCACGCGCTACTTTGACTGGCCAAACGGGCAGTATGCCCGGCCGTGGCGGCTGTGGCTTGACCAGCATGAGCTGATTTCCGTCACATCCCTGTCCTCGGGCGGCGTCACCATCGGCGCGAGCGACTACTTTCTGCGCCCCTACAGCGGGCCTCCGTACAACCGCGTCGAGATCGACCTCGACAGCTCGGCGGTGTTCGGCGGCGGCTCCACCCACCAGCGGGACGTCACCATCACCGGCGTGTGGGGCTACCGCGACGACGAGTCCCGGGCCGGGACCCTAGCGGAGGCCCTCGACGCGTCCGAGACGGCCGTGGACGTCACCGACTCCGCCAGCATCGGCGTCGGCAGCATCCTGCGCGTCGACGCCGAGCGGATGATCGTCACCGGCAAGACCATGCTCGACACTGGGCAGAACACCGGTGGGGCGCTCACCGCGTCCGTCGCCGACGTCTCCGTCACGGTCGCCACCGGCAGCGCGTACACCGTCGGCGAGACGATCCTCATCGACGGCGAGCGGATGCTCATCGTCGACATCGCCGGGAACGTGCTGATCGTCAAGCGGGCGTGGGACGGGTCGGTGCTCGCCTCCCACTCGTCCGGTGCCGACATCTACGCGCCCCGCACCCTGACCGTGACCCGGGGAGCGCTCGGCACCACGGCTGCCGCCCACGACTCGGCGACCGCGGTCGCCCGCCACGACCCGCCCCCGGGCATCGTCCGACTCGCCACCGCCCTGGCCCTCGACGACCTGCTCCAGCAGTCGTCCGGGTACGCGCGGGAGGTCGGCTCTGGGGAGTCGCAGCGGGAGGCGTCGGGGCGGGCCCTGCGCGCCGTGTGGGACGACGCGTACACCGCCTACGGCCGCAAGGCCCGCACGAGGGCGGTGTGACGTGGACCTGACCATCACGGTGACCGCATCCGGCCCGATCCTCGACGGGCAGGCACCCGGCATCGTCGCCGACTACCTCGACGCCGCGCAGTGGGCCGTTGCCCGGCAGGGTGAGGTCGACATCGGCATGGAGCTGCGCCGCGTCATCCGCCAGCCCACCCCGTACTACTGGACGCAGATCACGACGGAGCGGCAGCGTGACGACATCGTGGTGCACGACCAGGGCGTCATCTACGGGCCGTGGCTGGAGGGCGTCGGGAGCAGGAATTTCCCGGTGACCCGCTTCAAGGGCTACTCCCACTGGCGGCGGGTGCGCCAGGCCCTCGACCGGCGCGCCGGCGACATCGCCGGCCAGGTGCTGCCCTACTACCTCGACCGGCTGCGGGGCATGTGATGGCCCTCAACACACAACCCATCCTCGACGCGGTTGTCTCCCACGCCCTCGCCAGTGGGCACTTCGAGCGGGTCAACGCCCACGAGCCGACAAGCGCGCCCGGCAATGGACTGTCGGCGGCGGTGTGGGTCGACGCCACCGAGCCGGCCCGAGGTGCGTCCGGACTGGCGGCCACGACCGCCCGGCTGACGCTCAACGTGCGGCTGTACACCAGCATGCTGTCCGAGCCGGCCGACGCGATCGACCCGCGGCTGATGGCCGCCCACGACGCGTTGATGACCGCCTACTCCGCCGATTTCACCCTCGGTGATCTGGCGCGCTGCGTGGACCTGCTCGGGCAGTCGGGGGTGCCGCTGTCGTCGCGCGCCGGCTACCTCCAGCAGGACTCAAGGCTGCTGCGGGTAATCACGATCACGCTGCCGGTGCTGGTCAACGACGTGTGGGAGCAGACGCCATGACGAAGTCTTCCGGCCTGGGCGCGCGGCTGTACGTGGCGGGCAGCGACCTGTCTGGGGATGTGGGCAGCCTGTCGCGGATCGGCGGTGGCCCCGCGCCCCGCGACGTCACCGGCATCAACAAGAGCGCGTACGAGCGGATCGGTGGCCTGCGTGATGGCGGCATCGACTACCAGGCGTGGTTCAACCCGGCGGTGGGCGCCGCGCACGACGTGCTGTCTGCGCTGCCCCGCACCGATCAGGTGACCACCTACTGCCACCGGGCCACGATCGGCTCGCCGGCCGCGTGCTGCGTGGCGAAGCAGATCGGCTACGACCCGACCCGGGCCGCCGACGGGTCGCTGACGGTCGCCGTGCAGACGCAGGCCAACGGGTACGGCCTGGAGTGGGGGACGCTGGCCACGGCGGCGACGCGCACCGACACGGCGGCGACGAATGGGGCCAGCATCGACCTGGGTGCGGCAGGTTCGTTCGGGTTGCAGGCGTACCTGCACGTGCTCGCGTTCACCGGCACCGATGTCACGATCAAGCTCCAGCAGTCCTCCGACGACGGGGGCGGCGACGCGTTCGCCGACGTCACCGGCGGCGGGTTCACGCAGGTAACCGGGGGCGCGCCGCTGGCGGAGCGGATCCAGACGGCACGCGGCCAGGCCGTCGAGCGGTACCTGCGGGTCGTCACCACCACGACGGGCGGGTTCACGTCGCTGGAGTTCGTGGTGGTCGTGGCCGTCAACACCACCTCGGTGGTGTTCTGATGCGCCCCCTGTTCCGGGTCACTCCGGCCGCCCCGCCGACGGCCTACCGGACGTACCAGATCCTTGCCCCGGCGGCGACGCATTGGCGTGCGGCAACGTGCGCGGAGGTCGACTGCGCGGCGTGGCTGCGGGGCTGGTCGACGACGGTCGACGAGACGACGGAGCTGGGCGGCCGGCAGGCCCACTACATCCGCACCGGCTCGGGCCGCGGCTTCGCCGAGCGGCGCACCGAGGCCGGGCTGACCGTCTTCGCCTTTGAGGCAGGCCAGCGATGCTTCCGCGCCCATGAACACCGGGTGCAGGTGCGGCCGGAGTCGTACCTGATCCGGCCGGGTGACTGGCGGGACCTCGGCGACCCGCGCCGGGTGGGGTCGGCCCGGTCGTGGGTGGACGACTTCGGGGAGCACCAGCAGCGCCTCGCAGACCACAGGCAGAGGGGATAGATCATGGCCAAGGAGACCGGCCTCGGCTGGACCGCGCTCAGCGTGGACGACAGCGGCGGCACGCTGCGGGACATCCGCAACGACATCACGAACTTCCAGTTCTCCACACCCCGGGGCGTGCAGGACGTTACCGGCATCGACAAGTCGGCGATGGAGCGACTGCTGCTGCTCGCCGACTTGTCGGTCACCCTGAACGGGGTGTTCAACGACGGCTCCAATGCGTCCCACGACGTTTTCAAGACCGTGCCGTCGACCAGCGTGGCCCGCGAGTTCACGCTCACGGTCAGCGGGCAGACGCTCGGCACCACCCCGACGGCGACGCTCCTGTTCACCGACTACGCGCTCACCCGCGCGCAGGACGGGTCGCTGACCTGGTCCGCGCCCGGCGTGCTCGCCAACGGCGAGGTGCCCACCTGGACGTCCGCGTGACCGGATACCAGGTGCCCCGCCGGGTCCTCGACCTGGAGCTGCCCAGTTACCCGGGCCTGACCGTGCAGGCCCGGTCCATATCCATGGGCCAGGTTCTGGAACTGTCCCCGTCCATCGAGGCCCGCATCTTCGGGCCGGCGATCGCGCCGGAGAACCTGCCGCACCTGGAGAAGGTGCTCGCCGCTTTCTCCGCCGCGCTGATCGGCTGGAACCTCACCGAGGACGGCCAGCCGGTACCCGCCGACGCCACCGGACTACGGTCCCTCGACCCGGACCTGTTCCGCGCCCTGGTCCTCGCATGGATCGACGCGATGGTGCAGGTCCCGCGCCCTTTGGCGCCGCCATCAGCCGGTGGCGAGCCGTCCCCGGAGCTGTCGATCCCGATGGAGGTGTCGTAGGGCGGCCACGTGAGCTGGCCGAGGCGGAGCTGATCCTCGGCCTCTGTGACCGGTTTAAGTGCCTGCCGTCGCAGGTGCTGGCGGAGGACGCGGGGCTGCTGCGGCTGCTGCGGATCGAGGCGTACGGAAAGACCCACCAGGGGGAGGAGGTGTAGCAGGTGGCCAACGACATCGAGATCCGGGTTACCGGGTCGGACGGGTCCGGGCCGGCGATGCAGTCCGCCACCCGCAACGCCCAGTCCCTGCGGGCCGAGGTAGCCAAGGTCTCCACGTCGATGAGCGCCGCCACCCGCACCGCCGATCGGATGTCCGACGCCATCGTCGGGCTGGCGGGCGCGTCGGGTACGTCGAGTAGGGCCCTGGCGCGGCTGGACACCGAAATGCTGTCGCTGGGGCGGGGCGCGGCGTCCGCCGACGAGCGGGTCGACGAGCTGCGCCAGTCCCTGGCGGACCTGGGCCGCGCGGACGCGCAGGTGCGGATCGTCGACGCCGGCCGGGAACGCGCCGAGCTGCGTAAGGCGGTCGACGCGGGTGCGCTGCTGCCGGACGTCACCCGGCAGGGCGGGAAGATCGGCGAGGCCCTCGGGCAGGCCGTGGGCAGCTCGGCGGGGCCGCAGGTGGTTGCCGGCCTGACGGCGCGGCTGACGTCCATCGGCGCAGGGCTGGGCCCGGCCGCCGCGGCGATCGGCGCGCCGCTGGCCGCCGGGATCGCCGTGTGGCTGGGCGCGTCCGTCGCCGGGGCGATCATCGGCGGTGCCGGCGCTGGCGGGGTCGTCGGCGGCCTGACGATCGCGTCGAAGCATTCCGCCGTGCAGCAGGCCGCGACGGCGCTCGGCGACGAGTTCGAGGCGACGATGCAGCAGGCCGCGGTCGGGTTCGTGCCCGCCGCCGTGCAGGGCATCGGTGTGCTGCGGTCCCACCTCGGGGAGGCCCGCGACGACCTGGAGTCGATCTTCGCGAACAGCAGTCGGTTCGTGGTGCCGCTGGCCGAGGGGGCCGGTCAGGCGGTGCGCAGCGTCCTCGGTGGGGTGCGGGACCTCGTCGAGCAGGCCGACCCGGTCATCGACTCCATCGCCGACGGGATGATCCGCATCGGCGACGCCGCCGGCGATGGGCTGTCCAGCCTCGCCGACAACGCCGACTCCGGGGCCCGCGCCCTGTCGATCCTGTTCCTGCTCGTCGAGCAGGGCGTGCGCGGCTTCAGCAACCTGGTCAACGTCTTGGCGGAGACGTGGGAGCTGATGGAGATCGGCGGGGCCGCCCTGTCGGGCAACCTGCCGCAACTCGTCGGCCTGATCGGTGAGATGGCCACCCGGACCGACGAGGGCGAAGAGTCGAACTCTGAGTTCGCCCAGTCGTTACAGGAGATCCTCGCCGGCTTTCGGGGCGAGGAGGATGCGGCCATGGCTGCCGCGCAGGCGCTGCGGGAGTACGCCGACGCCGCCGACCGGATTGTCGACCAGAACCTGGACGTCGCCGAGTCGACCCTGCGGTACCGAGACACCCTGCGCGAGGCGAAGGACGCCATCGAGAGCGGCCGGAAGGTCACCGACGACGAGTCGGAATCGCTGCTCCGGCTGGCCCGCCAGTCGAACACCCTGACGGAGGCCCTCGAGCAGCAGGGTGCCACGACGGGCGAGCTGGCGGAGCGCAACCGGCAGGCCCGCGAGGATTTCGTCTCGACCGCGGTGGCGATGGGTCACAGCCGGGAGCGGGCCGAGGAACTGGCCGACCAGTACCTAAAAATCCCCACCAAGGTGAGCACGGAGATTGAGGCGGACACGGGGCAGGCTGCCCGGAACCTGCGGTCGGTGCGGGACCTTCTCGCGCAGATCCGGTCGAAGCGCGTCGTGGTCACCAGCGTGATCCGGTCGGAGGGCCGGATGGTGCCCATCGGTGACGGCGTCGGCGGCCGGGCCCACGGCGGTATCACCGGCGCGGCGGCCGGCGGTCTGCGCGGCAACCTGACGTGGGTCGGCGAGTCGGGCCCGGAGCTGCTGGAGCTGCCGCCGTCGACGATGGTCCACCCGGCGGGCGAGAGCCAGCGCATGGCGGCCGGGATGGCCGCGCCATCTGGACCGATGGTGATCGAGGTGCACCCGGCGGGCCGGTCCGACACGGCCCTCATGGACGCCGTTCTGGAGGGCCTGCGGTTCGTGGTCCGCGTAGGCGGCGGCAACGTGCAGACGGTTGTCGGCACCGGAGAGGCGGCGTGATGGCGTTCCCTGCTGACCCGCTGCCCGTCGCCGTGGAGCTGGAGATCGATGGCGCGTGGGTGAACATCGCGGCGGCGGGCGACGTGTTCGGCGGCGAGCGGGACCAGATCAGCATCACGCGGGGTCGCCGGTCGGAGGGCGGCCGGGTGGATCCGACGAGGGTTGGCCTGTCGATCCGCAACTCGTCCAGCACCACCAGCGGCACCTACTCGCCGCGTAACCCTTTGTCGCCGTACTACGGCAAGATCGGCCGGAACACGCAAATGCGGGCGTCCGTGGGCACCGCGCACCTGGGGGCCGGTGACGGTACGGCGACGGCGTCCACGTCGCACGTCGCCCCGTCGGTGACCGCGACGGGCGCGGGGCTGCTGATCTGCGGGTGGATGTCCGACAACCCGGTCAACTACACGCTGCCGGGGTCGATGACGGCCGGACCGGCGGAAACCGACGGCACGTACTCGACGCTGCGTACCGCCTACGAGGCAGTGACGGCCGGCGCGACTGGGACGCGGACGGCGACGGCCAGCACCAGTCAGGGCTACGTGGCCGTGTCCGCTGTCGCCCACGGCACCTCGGTGGCGGTGGAGGAGACGCTGTCGGGGGTGTCGTCCACCCTCGCGGACGTCACGCTGACCACGGACGCGGCGACGGAGGCCGGCTGGTGGCTGGTGGCCGTGCAGGGGTGGGTGCGTGGGTCCGACGTGGCGATGCCCGATGCCCCGTACGGGGATGACGGCGGGTGGGTCCTGCTCGGCGATTCCGACTCCCTGACCGGCGACTTCTCGTCCATCACGACCTACCTGCGGCTACGGGTGTGGGCGCGGCGCGTCAACACGGCCGGCGCGCAGACCGTGATCTTCGCGGGCAGCTCGGAGCCGGGGGCGGCCGACAACCAGGCCGCGCTCTACGTGCTCAGCGGCGTGTCCGACTGGCTCATCCGGGCGACGGTGGAGGTGCCCGAGTGGCCGCCCCGGTGGGATGTGACCGGCACCGACGTGTGGGTGCCGATCGCCGGTGCGGGGGTGCTGCGGCGGCTGGGGCAGGGCTCGTCGCCGCTGTGGTCGCCGATCCGCCGGGCGTTGACGGGAGCGGGCGCGTCGGTGCAGGTGGGCCGGTCGCTGCTGCCGGTGGACTACTGGTCGCTGGAGGACGTGTCGGGTTCGACGGAGGCCGCGTCGGCGCTGTCCGGTCGGCGGCCGGCCCGTGCTCAGGGCACCGTGTCGTGGGCGGCGGTGGACACGGCCGGGTCGCAGCCGATACCCGACTGGTCCGCCGGTGGGTCGCTGTCGGCGCCGATCACCGGGATCACGGAGACCGGCGACTGGGGGGTCGGCTGCCGCATCAACATCTCCGGGACGACGTCCTGGACAGCCCTGGCCGTGGCCGTATCGGGTGGCCTGTACGACGAGCTGCGCCTGGTCCTGACGTCCACCACGGTGGCGGTGGACGGGGTCGACGAGTCGGGCACCTCGACGATCGTCGGGCCGATCGTCGAGAGCGTCATGGACGGCGACGACCACTGGATCGAGGTGTGGGAGCGGGACGCCGGCGGGACGCTCACCTGGGAGGTGTACCTCGACGGGGCGGTGCTCGTGTCCGGCGTGGACTCCGGGTCGCCGGGTCGTCCGACGTCGGTGCGGGTGCTGTCGCGCACGTCCGGTGAGGCGGGGCTGGGACACCTGGCTGTGTGGGCGGACCCGACGGTCGCCACCTGGCCGCTGGTGCTGGAGGGCGCGGTGGTGGGCCACGCCGGTGAGAGCGCCGGGCGGCGGGTGGAGCGGCTGTGCCGTGAGGAGGGCGTCGCGATCCACATCGTGGGTGATCCGGACGCCTCGGCAGCGATGGGTGTGCAGCCGACGGGCACCCTGCTGGATCTGCTGCGCCAGTGCGAGGACGCCGACGGTGGGGTGCTGTACGAGCCGCGTGAGACGTTGGGCCTGGCGTACCGGACGGCTGCATCCCGGTACAACCAGGCGGCCACGCTCGGGCTGACGTACGGGGCGACTGCTGAGGTGGCTCCGCCGCTGGAGCCGTCCGACGACGACCGGTACACCCGCAACGACGTCACCGTGACCCGGTCGGGCGGCAGCTCGGCGCGGGCGGAGGTGGACGAGGGTCCGCTGTCGGTGCTGGAACCGCCGGATGGGGTGGGCCGATACGACACGGCCGCGACCCTCAACGTGCACACCGACGAGCAGCTCCCGTCGCAGGCGTGGTGGCGAGCGCACCTCGGCACGTGGGACGAGGAGCGGTATCCGACGATCCGCGTCAACCTGGCGGCTCTGCACGCGGCTGGCAAGACCGCGCTGGCGGAGGCTGCCGCGTCCCTGGACTGCGGGGATCGGCTGACGATCGCCAGCACGCCGGTGTGGCTGCCACCCGGGCCGGTGGATCAGCACGGCGAGGGCTACACCGAGACGCTCGCGCAGTACGTGTGGGACCTGAGGCTGGTGTGTTCACCGGCCGGACCGTGGAGGGTGTTTGTGGTAGGTGACCAGGTGCTCGGCCGGTTGGACACAGCCGGGTCGGAGTTGGCGTTGGCGGCCGGTGAGGCGGACACGTCGCTGGTGGTGGCGACGGACGCCGGCCGGCGCCCGTGGATTACGGACGCGGACCGCCCGCAGGACTTTCCATTCCACGCGGGATTCGGTGGCGAGATGGTGCAGGTGACGGGCATCTCCGGGCCGGCGAGCCCGCAGATTTGGACGGTCGTCCGGTCGGTCAACGGGATCACCAAAGAGCACCCGGCGGGTACGCGGGTGCGCCTGGCGTACGTGGAGGCGTCGTGAGCGTGGTGTGGATGATGGTGGGGGCGACAACCGACACGAGCGCGGTGGTGTCGACCAAGGTGACCGGGTCGGCGTCCGTGCGGGTGGGCGTGTCCACCTCGGCGAGTTTCACCTCGCCGGTCTGGTCGGCGTCGACGGTGACGAGCAACAACCACGCGAAGGTCAGCCTGACCGGGCTGACCGCCGGCACCCGGTACTACTGGCGCGTCGAGGACAACGGCGTCGTGGACAACTCGGTGACCGGCCAGCTCCGGACCGCCCCGGCCGCATCCGGCAGTGCGGCGAGCTACACGATCGGCTGCATTGGCGATGCAGGCCTCACGCCGACCACGCCCGGGGTGAGCGGCTCGGCGACGAGCAGGCTGTCGAATCACTCGATCTTCGACACGATCCGGACCAAGGCGCTGGCCGAGGATTGGCTGATGGTCGCCCACCTGGGGGACCTGTGTTACTACGACCTCGGCTCCGGCAGCCACGGCCTCAGCTCGGCCGCGAGCCTGGCGCAGTACCGGTCGATGCTCGACGACGTGCTCGCTCAGCCCCGCCAGCACCAGCTCTACCGCGAGGTGCCGTGGCAGTGGATGTGGGACGACCACGACTACGGGCCCAACGACTCGGGTGCGTCGGCGCCGGGCCGGGCCAACGCCCTGGCCATGTACCGGGAGCGCATCCCGTCGTACACGCTGCCCGGTGGGGCGGGCACACCGATCTACCACTCGTGGCAGATCGGCCGTGTCCTGTTCATCTCCTCTGACACCCGGTCCGACCGGGCCGGGTCGACGATGCTCGGGTCGGCGCAGATGTCGTGGCTGGACACGCTGCTGTCCACGTCCACCGCTGAGGCGCTGGTGTGGCTGATGCCCACCCCGTGGCTGGGCGTCGGCTCGGACACGTGGGCCGGGTACACCTCCGAGCGGGACGACATCGTCGACATGCTCACGGCCGGTGGGTGGGCCGACCGGATGCTCATGGTCAACGCCGACGCGCACACCCTGGCCATCTCCAGCGCGACCGGCAACCCGTACGGCGGTTTCCCGGTCATCTTGTGCGCCGGCCTCGACGCGACCCCCCACTCGTACTCCACGCAGTACGACGGCGGCGCGTGGCCGGGCCGCGAGCAGTACGCCACCGTCCAGGTCGACGACTCCGGCACCGACATCTGCCTCACCGCGACCGTCTACCGGCGCGAGCGCGCCATCTCCTGGGTGTCCGTCAACACCGGCGGCACCACCCGCGTGCCCGCCGGTAACCCCTGCCACGTCCTCGCGCTCTGAAAGGGAGCCATGACCATCGACTTCTTTGCCGGGCAGGTCCCGACCGCCGACGAACTGCTGGCTTTGGCCCCCGGCTACGTCGCGCAGGGCTCCTCCCAGGCCGTCACGTCGTCGACAACCCTCGTCGACTCGGCCATCGTCGTCCCCGTCAACGGCCTGTCCATGATTGACCTGGCCGTCCGCTACACGGCCCTGGCGGGCGGCATGCGGTGGGCGTGGTCGGTGACCGGCACGGTAACGATGCTGTCGCGCAGCATCCTCTCGGCCGGCGAGTCGACGTCGACGACCGCCGGCACCGCGAACATCGCCGACTACCGGCTGCGACAGATCGCCACGGCGACGGAGGAGCAGACCACGGCCCAGTTCAACAACGCATCGACGCAGCTCATCCGGGAATGGCTGATCGTGGACGGCGTCGGCGACGTGACGTTCCGATTCGCCCAGCAGGCGTCCAACGCCAGCGCTACCACGCTCAACGCGGCGAGCTTCGCCACCGTCGAGCGGTTGCGGCAGCTATGAGCGGCTGGCGGCTGGCCCGATCCCTCGAGGTCCTGCGCGCCGAGGTCAACACGATCGCGCCCGGCCGCTCGAAGGTGTCCGACGGCACGATCGGAGACGCCGCACACCGGGGCGGTGCGTCGGACCACAACCCGAACGCGGCCGGGGTGGTCTGCGCGATCGACCTGACGCACGATCCGGCCCACGGGGCGGACATGCACCGCATCGCCGAGCACATCCGCACCCGGCGGCACGTGGCGGCGAAGTACGTGATCTGGAACCGGCGGATCGCGTCGGCCTCGTCGGGGTGGGCGTGGCGGACATACACCGGCTCCAACCCGCACACCAAGCACATGCACGTCTCCGTCGGCACCGGGCCTGACGGGAAGAGCACCGGACCCTACGACGACACCAGCCCGTGGGGGCTCAGCACAGGGGGGATCGACATGTTCTGCAAGCTCGGCGACAAGGGCCCCGTGGTGGAGGCGATGCAGCGGCTGCTGATGGTGGCCGGGCACCCGCCGGAGGGAGGCGCGGATGGCGACTACGGGCCGGCGACGTCCCGGGCGCTGCTGGCCGCCCGCCAGGAGGTGGGCACCACGGCGACGAGCGGCGACACCTACTCCCCGGCCGCGTATGCGCAGCTGTTCCAGCTGATCGCCCGGAGGCAGAGCACCCCGCCCGCCCCGTTGCCGACCCGGCTGCTCATCACAGGCGAGGTCACCGCCACCATCCCGGGCCAGGCCCGTGCGTGACGCGCCGGCGCATCACACAGCAGCACATCCGGGACTCGTCATCCGTCCTGCTCGGCCTGGCGATCCTGGTCCATCAAGCGTTCGTCGTGCCGCCCGGGGGCGCGTCGGAGATCCTGGTGCTCGCCGGACTCACCCTGCTGACCGGCCCGGCGGTCGGCGGGGTGCTGGGGCTGCGGCGCGACGCGGTGACGTCGGACGCATCGCCCTCTCCGTCGTCGCCCTCGTCGTCGCTGCCGTCATCCTCGCCGCCGGCCGCATCATCCGGGGCGGGTGAGACGCGGTGAGCGCCTGCGGCTGGCGGGTCCTGGTCGTGGCACTGCGCGACATCTACGACTGCCCGGGGCGTCCCGGGCCTGAGAGCTGAGGAGGCTCACCATGTCCACTCCCACCATCCCCTCGTCGGAGGCGTCGGAGCCGCTGCTGTCGGTCGGCGGCATCACGGCCGGGGTGACCGCGCTGATCGCGCTGGTGACCGCGTTCGGCCTGGACCTGTCGGCCGAGCAGCAGACGGCGATCCTCGGCGTCGTGGCCGTGCTCGCGCCGCTGGTCGTGTCGCTGGTCGGCCGGGGCCGCGTGTATTCGCCGGCCACGGTGCGGTCCCTGCTGGCGGTACGCGGCCGGTAGGCTCCCCATCGCGGTGCCGGCCCCCCGTCCGGCATCGTCTAACAGCAGCGCCCCCGCTCTGGCCTCACGGCCGGGCGGGGGCGTTTCGTGCTGTCCGGGGTCAGCCGGTGGGGTCGCGGCTCAGCTCCCACCACCAGTTGCCGTCCACCTCACCCGGCCCCTCTACGCCGGTGCGCTGCCAGCCGTCAGCCTCATGCAGCGGGATCGGCTGAGCGAACAGGTAGGTGACGGCCGGCAACCTCGCTGGCTGGACCACGTCGCGGTGCCGACGGGCGTATACCGCCTCATACAGGCCCTGCCCCCGGTGGTGGGGATGCTCGTAGTTGGAGTGCGCCCGCAGCGCGGCCCCGTCGGGGGTGGCTGCGCACCACGCCGCCGGGGCACCGCCGACCAGCGCCACGCACCACACCGTGCCCGGTCGGTCCAGCTCGTCAGGGGTGGACTCGGCGTCGGCCCACAGGCGGGCAACCAGCCACGGATCAGCTCGGATGGAGCCGAGCAGCCATGCGTACTCCTGCCGCCCATGCTCCAGGATGGTTACCCCTCCCATTGCGGTTCCCTTCTCTACGGCGGGAGTACCCGCACTGTGCTTGACCGGCGGCGACGCCAATCACGGTGGTAGCTGGCGTTCTTGGCCGTGCATACCTCACATCGGCAGCCGTGGCGGTAGCCGTCGAGCCCGTGACTAACGGCCACGTCACCCGCCTGGACGCCGCGCCGCGCCTCCACGCACACGTCGCACCGGCAGCCGTGGCGGTAGCCGTACAGCCCGTGCGTAATCTGCACCGGCAGCCCGGCTTCTACTGCTTGCCGGCGGGACCGCAACCGCGCGTTCTCGGTGGCCCGGTATGCCTCCATGCCCGCGCCCTCGAACACGTCCTGCCGGGGGGAACGCCTGCCGATGTCCAGGAGGCCGGTGCGTAACTGCCACTCGTACCGGCGGGACACACCCGCCGCCTTGGCGATCTCCCCGTACCGCAGCCCCGACGTCAGGCCGGCTTGGAGCGTGAGGGCGTCCCGGCGTGCCCGGCGGGCCAGGTAGTCGGCATCTGCGGCTGCTGCGGTGTACGCGGCGACCCGCAGATCGGTGTCGCTGCTCGGCATGTCCTCGCGGTTTCCGGCCGCGATCGCCTCGTCGATTCGGGCTTTGCTCAGGCCGGTCACGGTGACCAGGTGGGCTACGGTGCGTCCGGCGTGCCGTGCCGCGCGGATCGTGGCATCGAAACGCGCGAAAGCCTCGTCGCTGGCCGCGCTGGCGGCAGTGACGGCCGCGCCCGCGCCACGCAGGCGACGCAGCCACTCGTCTTGACTCATCGCTCGCCCAGGGCTTTGAGAAGGGACATCCGGTCGATGCCGCAGGCGAGGGCGGCGGCCTTTTTCTGGCTGCCGGCCCGGACGAGCATGACGGCGTGCTGTACGGCCGCTACGTACGCGGCCCGCTCCCGTCGCCGCGCTTCGGTCAGCGCCCGGGACGCCTCATCGGCGGTGGTATCGCCGAGCAGGTACTGCACGGTGGCGGACAGGGCGGCGTCGCGATCGTCTTGGTCGTCGGGGTCCGGGTACCGCTCGGCGATGTCGGCTGCGGCGGCGGCGAGCTGGTCGCGCTGGTCGTCGGTCAGCTCGGCCCAGGCCGGGCCTGCCCAGGCGGCCAGGTCGTTGGTGCTGGTCATGGTGGCCTCTCAGTTCTGGCAGGCGGCGTCGTAGGCGGTGCCGATGAGGTCGAAGAAGTCGTCGTCGATCGGGTTGACAGAGATGATCTGGGTGGGGTGGATGAGGATTTCGCCGTGGTCGGCGTCGAGGGGGGTGTCGTCGCTGAGGTCGCCGGTGAGTTCGATGAGGACCCAGCCGCCGGAGCCGTAGGGAATGCCTGAGCCGAGGGTGGCGAGGTAGGTGGCGAGTTCCTCGCGGGAGGCGCAGACGGAGACGCCGACGCGGTCGAGGTCGTCTCGTCCCCATGCCCGGGAGGTTTGGCAGTCGGCGTCGAGAAGGAGCGCGGGGTCGAAAATGCCGTCCTGAACTCGGAAGTACGTCGTCATGTAGATGAGTCTACACGATTGATGTAGACGTGTCTACACGTGCGGCGAGCACACCCCCGGACGCACAAAGGCCCCGGCCTTCCTGGTGGAGGTCGGGGCCTTTGTGCGTCCGGGGGTCAGGCGGCCAGGGCCATTTCGGCGTAGGCCCGCTCGTCGATGGCGGCCCGGCGGTGCTCGGCCCGCTCGCAGCGCCGGCAGGCCTCCATCGTGCCGCCGCTGGGGGCGGGGACCTCGCGGGCGCCGGCCTGGCCGCAGATCTCGCAGTCGATGCTCGTCATGTCCGTCTCCCCTTGTCGCTCCCGCTTTCTGTACCCATAGTCTAGCGCACGTACTTGTCAATCGTCAAGCCAGACTGCCAGGTAAATGCACATCTCTACCTCAGCTTTGCGCTTGACGAACGACAAGTGAGTCGGCTACAGTAGAGCCATGACGCAGACCACGGCCACCGACGCCCACCGCATCGAGGCACCCCACGCCCCCGAGGACGACGCGAAGCTGGGCCTCCTCATCGAGGCCATGCAGGCGAACGGCTGGCAGGGGGCCCCGGTCGTGGTCATCGACCGCGAGGATGCCGACCCGCTCGCGGTCACCGGCTCTCACCGCATCGCCGCCGCCCGCGAGGCCGACATCGACGTCCCCACCGTCGACCTCGCCGAACTACTCGCCGAGCACGGCGTCAACCTCGCGGAGATGATCACCGACTTCGAGGCTGGCGGCTACGACACCGACTCCGCGATCCTCGAAGCCGCAATCCGGGGGGCCGGCATGCTGCCCGCCGACGTGGCCGACCACTACGGCCTGGACCTGCACTGATGCCTACGATGCCCCGCGACCCGCGCATTCCCGACCTCGTGTCCGCTACCGAGGCCGCCGAGATCCTCGGCATCTCCCGCCAGGCGGTCAACCTGCGGGCATCGCGTGGGCAACTCCTCGGCGCGCAGGTCGGCACGACGTGGGTGTTCCGCCGGGCCATCGTCGAGGCGGCCCGCCCCGCGCCGGCGACCGAGTAGCCCACCCCGCACAGCGACGCGCCCCGCACGGCTCCGGCCGGCGGGGCGCTTTCGTGCGTCCAGGGTCAGGCGGGCGGCTCGGGGCGCTCGGGCAGCTCGGCGTCGGGCTCTCGCAGGTACCAGGCAATGAAGCGGCGGAGCACCTCGGATCGGTTGGTGCCGGCCAGCTTGGCGCGCTCGGCGAACCGTCGCCACAGGTCGGTGGCCACGCGGAAGCTCTGGAGCGACGTCCCCTTGCTCGGCACGTTCGCAAGGGTGTCATGACGGGATGAGGGGTGGGGGGTTGCGGGTGTCATAACACCCACCGTATCGTGGGTGTCATAACACCCACAAGCCCCGGAGACGGGGCGGCCCCCGGGTAGCGACTGCAACGCGAACCGGGGGCCTCGGATCGACTGTGAAGGAGTCGACCCATGAGCATCTTCCACGATGCGCGCAAGTCCGCACAGCCCCCCACCAGCTCCGACCGCCCGACGCTGCCCTACGACTGGGCGTCCCGGCCGCCGACGGAGGACACCGACGCCGCTGCTGCGGACGTCCTGCGCAACGCCAGCAAGCCCAAGCGCTGACCCTCACGGCCCGGCGGCACCATCCGCGCGCCGCCGGGCCACTTCTGCCTGCCCACCCCTCGCCGTGAGGAGCACCCCCATGCGTGCCCGTATCGACCGCTGGGTCTACCGCACCGTCGCCGTCTGCGCGCTGCTGGCTGGCCTGGCCGTCCACCACAACCACACGACGCGCCCCTGCACGCCCGACCTGGGTGCGGCCGGCATGTGCGTCTCGATCCCCCTGGAGTCCTGACATGTCCCACCTGCTGCTGATCCTGATCGGCGGGCCCGCCGCCATCGGTGTCACGGCCAGCGCGGCCGTGATCCTCGTGCACCGCCACGGCGACCCGGAGGCGGCCCGCGTCTACCTGGCCGAGCTGCGCGCCCGGCGAGCCGCCACGATCCGCGAGGCGTACGGCATCCGCGTGCACCGCGTCGGCCACGCCGAGCCCACCCCGACGCCGAACGTCCGCCCGAAGGCGGTGGCCCGATGACCACCCGCACCAACACCGTCAACGCCGTCCAGGGCGGCGTCCTGTGGGGCCTGCCGGCCGCCCTGACCGCGCTCGCCGTCGTGTGGACCCTCGTCGCCGTCGGCGGCCTACTCGACACCCAGGCACCATCGTGGGTGGCCCACAGCGCCGGAGCCCTGTTTGACCTGGTGTGGGTGTCCGCGATGCTGCACGAGCGGGCGCACCGCCGGTCCGCGTCCACCTCCCGCACCCCCACCATCCTCGGGTGGGCGCTGCTGGCCGTGTCCGTCGCCGCCGTCCTCGTGCACGGCCTGATCGCCACCAGCGTGCCCATCGCGGTCATCGGCGCGACGATCCCCATCCTCGGCAAGGTCACCTTGCAGATGGCCATGTCCACGGCCGCCGTGCGGATCACGGCCGACGCTCAGCGGAAGGTCGACCTGGTGCGGTCGCGGGGCCGTGACGCCGTCGCGGTGGCGCGGGCCGTCGACGAGGTGAAGGCCATGGGCGAGGCGGTGGGCGCTGAGCACACGGCCCGGGAGTACCGCTCCCGCGTCAAGGCCCACGCCGAGGTCGACACCGCCCGCCGGGCCTACGAGGCGGCGCTGATGGACCGTGCCGCCGACAGTGCCGACACCGTGCCGGCCGGGGAGCTGCCGTCGTTCGGGCTGATCTCCGACGACGACATTCGGGGGCTGCTCGACTCGCTGACCGTCCCGGCTGTTACCGCTGGTGGCACGCCTGACGGCACGGGTGCGGCGCAGGGGGGCGACGGCTACGGCACGCCTGACGACAAGGCCCTCCAGTTGCTCGCCGCCGAGGTGTACGCCGCCGCTGAGGTGGACGAGGACCCGCCGAGCCTGCGGGAGTTCCGCCGGCGGATGCGTGAGGCGCTGACCGTGCGTCGGTGGAAGGCGTCCACGGCGCTGGTCGACCAGCTGTACCGACACGAGAAGACGTTGCGCGCGGTCTGACCGTCTCCCGTGGGGCATCCGCCCATCACCGGATGCCCGCGCGGGACCGGCCAGACCCACTGGACGGTACAACCCGAGAGGACGAGACATGCCCAGCAAGAAGTCGACATACGGCGAGTTGGAGCAGCAGGTACTTGCGGAGATGCCGCTCGCTTCCGAACTGGAAGTGATGGCTGAGATCACCCGCCGGGTGGCCTGCGAGCCCACCCACATTCCGCAGGGTGACGTCATCTCCATCTCCACCACCCCGCTCTGACCGCCCCCGTGGCCGCCGGGCCCACCACCTCGGCGGCACGCGGAGGCAGCCAGACCCCCTGGC
>NZ_SMKJ01000535.1:0-2099 GCF_004348615.1 Micromonospora sp. KC207 | reverse complement strand
CCGTCATGGTCGTGGTCGTGTGGGCGGTTGGTGTGGGCGTGGCCCTGGTGGCTCTTTCTGCCGCCTATGGAGCTGCCCTCACAGACGGGGCAACCGGAAACCAGCACAAATCTCCCGTCAGGATCGACCCCGGAGTGCCCGCCGACCGTATGCAGAGCCGGAGAGCCGGAGAGCCGGAGAGCCGGAGAGCCGGAGAGCCGGAGAGCTTGCGGGCGCATGAACGGGGCAGCTCCAAAGGGCCCCGAATGCCAGTTGCCGACCACCCCAAGAAGTTGTCCACAGGTTTGTCCACAGGTTTCGGGTGGGTGTTGATGACAGGCCGGGAGCTGTCGACCATCGGTACGTGGCGGAGACATCGAGCGTTGCTGTGCCGTTCGACCAGCCGACCCGCAACGGCGACGGGCCGATCGAGATCGGCGCGGTGCTGCGGGCGCTGCGGCGGCGAGCGGACCTCAGCCAGCGGGAGTTGGCGGCCCGGGCCGGCGTGCCGAAGAGCACCGTGGCCCGGATC
This sequence comes from Micromonospora sp. KC207, assembly GCF_004348615.1. NCBI lineage: Bacteria > Bacillati > Actinomycetota > Actinomycetes > Micromonosporales > Micromonosporaceae > Micromonospora > Micromonospora sp. KC207. The sequence goes on along the minus strand of NZ_SMKJ01000535.1, from coordinate 1,588 downwards.
GAGGCGGGGGACGCGGTCGACCCGCGCCTCGGCACCGTGGAGCGCCTGGTGCGCGCGGCCGGTGGGCGGGTGACCATCGGGCTGCCGGGTGATCGATCGGGTGACGGCCGGGAGCCGGAGGTGGTGCCGGTGCCGTGGGTGCCGCACGACGGGATGCGGGACGAGGCGGGGCGGCGGTACCCGGCGCACCTGGACGTCTGGGAAGTGCACGATCCGAGGGACTGGCCGGGTGCCTGGTGGGCGGAGTGGTGGAAGCTGCCGCCGGAACGGTGGCCGCGCCGAATGCCGGCGGCGACGTACGAGCTGAAGCGGCAGTATCGGGACCGCCGCCGGTGGGGTGAGCGGATCCGTCGCGAGGTCACGGTGCGCCGTGTCACCGACGGCGGGCTGCCCGGGACGTGCTGGCGGTTCGTGGCGGAGCTACCCGACGGCCGGCTGCTCGGGGAGCTACGGGCCCACGAACGCAACCCCCGGCTGCTGTACGGCGACATGATCGACACCGGGGAACGCGAGGTCGTGCTGGACGGTGTGCTGGTGGCCGGGGCGTGTCGCCGGCTCGGCATCGGGCGGCGGCTGGTGGAGGCGATGACCGGGGAGATGGATCGCGCCGGGGTCCGGGTGGCGCACGCCGTGGCGGACTTCGGCGGTGTCGACCTGCTGCTCTCCTGCGGATACCGGATCGAGGGGCGTGGGCACTACGCGCTGCGCCTCGACCTTTCGCGGCTCAGCCCAGCGCCGCTCTAGCCCAGCCCGGCTCGGCACTCTGGCCCAGCGCCGCCGCCGCCGACGTGAGGGCGGCGAACGCCTCGCGCATCCGCCACGAGTCGCGGTCCCGGGGACCGATGGGGTTGGAGATGGTACGCAGCTCGGCGAAGGGCAGGCCGGCCTGGACGGCGGCGACGGCCACCCCGTACCCCTCCATGGCCTCGGCCACCGCGTCCGGGTGGCGGTCGGCGAGCGCGGTGGTGCTGGCGGCGGTGCCGGTGACCGTGCTGACGGTGAGCACCGCGCCGACCGTGGCCGCGGGCAGGGCCGCGCGCAGGGCGGCGAGCAGGTCCGGGTCGGCGGGGACGGCGGTGCCGCCGCCGAGCAGCTCGGGGGGCATGCCGAGCTCGTCCACCGGGATGAAGCCCGCCGGCGACTCGGCGCCGAGGTCCGCTGCGACGCTGCGGGTGGCCAGCACGGTCGCGCCGACGGCTGCCCGGCCGGCGAAGCCGCCGGCGATCCCCGCGCTGACCACCGCCCGGTACGGGCGGCCGGCGGCCTCGGCGAGCGCCAGCAGCCGGGCGGTGGCTGCCCCGGCGACGGCCGGGCCCACCCCCACGGGCACAACGGTGACCTCGGCCCCGGTCGGCGACGCCGGCAGACCGGCGCGGACCGCCTCGGCCTCGGCGGGGACCGCGGTCACCACGAGCAGGCCGGTCACGCCGGTCACGCCCGTCGGGACGGTCGCGCCAGCCACGCCCGTCACGGCACCGGGCCCTGGGGCTCCCGGCGGGTCTCCTCGTCGGCCGCGCCTGCGCCGCCGGTGCCGGCGACCGCGGAGGAGGGCCGGTAGATGTGGTACCCGGGCGGGGCGGAAGGGGCC
>NZ_SMKJ01000534.1:0-2100 GCF_004348615.1 Micromonospora sp. KC207 | reverse complement strand
GGCGGGAGCCTGCCCACCCCGCCGGGTGGTGCGTACCCGACGAAGGGCCCGCCGGGGCGGGCCCTTCGCGTGTTGCCGGTCCGGGTGCCGGCGGGTCAGGAGCGCAGGCCGTTGCGGCGCAGCACCGCGTCGCCGACGACGACGGCCAGCAGGAGCACGGCCAGGCCGACCAGCCAGATGTCCTCGACCCTGCCCTCGTGGTTGCCGCACAGCATGGCCAGCAGCGCCAGCGCGGAGAGCACCGCGCCGATCTGCCCGGCCTTGCGGTGCCCGGGCTTGTGCTGATCTGGCGACGTCACCGGCTCGCTTCCTGCCACTGTCGGTCCTTCCCTCGCGATCGGATCTCCGGTTAGTCTGGCACGCCCCGCGCCTGACCTCGTGCGGTGGGGGTTTCCCGCAGCCCCGGTCGGATGCGGGCCAGCGCAGGCCCACAGGCCCCGCAGGGCCGGTGGGCCTGAGGACCCGGGCCGGCGGACACTACCGGCGTCGCGGGTCGGCGACCAGACTGCCTCCGGTAGCGTCGGGACGTACACCTTGATTGTCGTTTGAGGGGGACTGCGGTGCGAGTGACCGGTACGGGACATGCCAGCATGCGGATCGACACGGCCGTGGGCAGCATCCTGTGCGACCCGTGGGTCAATCCCGCCTACTTCGCCTCGTGGTTCCCCTTCCCCGACAACTCCCAGCTCGACTGGGAGACCCTCGGCGACGTCGACTACCTGTACGTGTCGCACCTGCACCGGGACCATTTCGACGCCGCGCACCTGCGCGACTTCGTGTCCAAGGACGCCACCGTCCTGCTGCCCGAGTTCCCCACCTCGGAGATGGAGGACGAGCTGCGGGCGCTCGGTTTCACGAAGTTCCTGCGGGCCCCGAACGAGCAGGTCGTGGAGCTCGACGGCGGCCTGAGGATCATGATCCAGGCGCTCATCAGCCCGACCGACGGCCCGATCGGCGACTCCTCCCTCTGGGTGGAGTACGACGGGGTCCGGCTACTCAACCAGAACGACGCCCGCCCGACCGACCTGAGCGTCTTCGCCGAACTGGGCCACGTGCACGCGCACCTGCTCCAGTTCTCCGGGGCGATCTGGTACCCGATGGTCTACGAGCTGCCGCAGTCGGCGAAGACCGCGTTCGGCAAGCAGAAGCGGGAGCGGCAGTTCGACCGCACCTGGCGCTACATCGCCGACCTGAAGGCCGACCACGTCTTCCCGATCGCCGGCCCGCCGTGCTTCCTCGACGACGCGCTGTGGCAGTTCAACGACATCCACGGCGACGAGGGCAACATCTTCCCCGACCAGTCGGCCTTCCTCGCCGAGTACGCGAAGGTCGGCGGCACCAACGGCATCGTGCTGCTGCCGGGCAGCGTCGCCGAGGTGACCACCTCCGGCGCGACCACCACGCATCCGCAGCCGGTCGAGGAGTTCTTCGCGAACAAGGTCGCTCACCTGGAGGAAATGCGGGAGCGCAAGAGGGGCGTCATCGAGGCGGAGAGGGCGTCCTGGCGGCACCCCGAGGTCGACGTGCTGGCCGAGATGAAGCGCCGCATCGAGCCGCTGCTGGAGGAGTCGATCTACCTGGCCAAGGGCGTCGGCGGCCCGGTCCGCTTCGACCTGGTGGGGACCGACGACTCGGGCGGGGAAACCGTTGAATCCATCGTGGTGGACTTCCCCGGCAAGGAGGTGCGGCCGTACGCGGACGAGAAGGTCCGCTACCGGTTCCGCACCGAGCGGGCCCTCGTCGAGCACCTGCTGCACATCGGCGAAGTGGACTGGGTCAACTCGCTCTTCCTCTCCTGCCGCTTCTCGGCCGCCCGCATCGGCCAGTACAACGAGTTCGTCTACGCCTTCTTCAAGTGCCTGTCCACCGAGCGCCTCCAGTACGCGGAGGGCTGGTACGACGAGCACGAGCGCACCAGCGACGCCGAGGACATCACCCTCGGCGACTGGGTGGTGCAGCGCCGCTGCCCGCACCTGAAGGCGGACCTCACCCGGTTCGGCATCGTCGAGGGCGACCAGCTCACCTGCCAGTTGCACGGCTGGAAGTTCGACCTGCCCAGCGGGCGCTGCCTGACCAGCGTCGGGCACAAGGTGCGGGCGC
>NZ_SMKJ01000533.1:0-2117 GCF_004348615.1 Micromonospora sp. KC207 | reverse complement strand
GGTCGAGCTGGCCCCGCCAGTAGGCCAGGTCCTTGTCGTCGGGCTCGCCGTCGCCGGCCGCCGCCAGCTCCGGGTAGGTCACCGGCAGCGGGGGCAGCTCCGTCGCGACGCCGGCCACCCTCGCCCGGTAGCGGGCGGAGACCTCGGCGGTCAGCACGGCGTACGAGCCGCCGTCGGTGGCCAGGTGGTGGAAGGCCAGCACCAGCACGTGCCGGGTGGCGGAGAAGCGCAGCAGCGTGAAGGCGAACACCGGCCCGGCGGCCAGGTCGAACACCCGCCGGCTCTCGGCGGCCAGCGCGGCGCGTACCGCGTCGTCCTCGGCCTCGCCGGCCTGGTCGCGCACCGGCAGCTCGACCGGCACCCGGTCGCGGACGACCTGCCGGGGCTCGCCGTCGACGTCGGTGTAGTGGGTGCGCAGCGGGGCGTGCCGGTCGACCACGTCGCGCAGCGCGTCCCGCAGCGCGGCGTGGTCGAGGGGGCCGACGAGGCGCACGGCCGCCGCCTCGTTGTGGGCGGGGGTGCCGGGATGCAGCCGCTCCATCAGCCAGAGCCGGCGCTGCGCCGCCGACAGCGGCGCGCTCCGGTGACCGCCGTCGGCGGTGGGCCGGCGCGGAACGCCATCGGCGGTGGGCCGGAGGGGACCCCCGTCGGCGGTGGGCCGGCGCGGGGTGGCCCGGCGCAGCGCGTCGAGCACCGGCAGGCCGGCGCGGACGGCGTCCCCGGGCAGCCCGAAGTCGACGAAGCAGGCGATCTCGTCGGCCCCGGCGTCGAGCACCGCCTCGACCACCGCGCGGCAGCTCTGCGGGGAGCCGATGAGCGCCCGCTGCGCGCAGTACCGCTCGTACGCCCGGGACAGCACGAACCGCACGTCCTCGTCGGGGGTGTCGGCCAGGTCGATGTTCATGCCGAGGCTGTTGACCACCTGGCCGAGCAGGGCGAACGAGGAGCGCAGGTACGCGCAGAACGGCTCGAACGCCTCGGCGCGGGCCCGCTCGGCGTCCTCGCCGAGGTAGGTGTGCAGCAGCACCACCACGCGCCCGCCGGCCGGGTCGAGGCCGTGCTCGGCGCGGGTGCGCCGGTAGAGCGCCACGTTCTCGGCCAGGCTCGACACGTCCTGCGTCATCAGGTTCGTCACCACGCCGACGTCGTGGCGGGCGGCTTCCCGGTAGCTGTCGGGATTGCCGACGATCGCCGTGAACACCGGCGGTTCGGGCTGCACCGGCCGGGGGAACAGGCGTACGTCGATCGCCTCGCCGCTGCCCGACCGGGCCGGCACCTCCTCACCGCGCCACAACCGCCGGACGGTCTCCAGGTGCTCGTACATCACCTGCTTGTGCCGGCCGAAGTGCTCGGGGTGGAGGACGAAGTCGTTGGCGTGCCAGCCCGGCGCGCAGCCCAGCCCGATCCGGCCGCCGGAGAGGTTGTCCACCATGGACCACTCCTCGGCGACCCGGATGGGATGGTGCAGCGGCAGCACGACCGAACCGGCGTTGAGCCGCACCCGCCGGGTGCGGGTCGCGAGGGCGGCGGCGAGCACGGACGGGTTGGGGAAGAGGCCGCCGAAGGAGTGGAAGTGCCGCTCGGGCAGCCAGACGGCGTGGAAGCCCTGCGTGTCGGCGAACTCGGCCGCGTCGAGGATGACGGCGTACTTGTCGTCGCGGTCCTGGTCCGGGTAATCGCCGAAGAAGTAGAGGCTGAAGTCGACGACGCCGCGCGGCGCCGAGGCCGACGCGACGGCGGGGCGCGGGGACGCGACGGCCGGGGCGACGGTGGCCGGCGGGGACGCGACCGATGCGACGGCGGCCGGCTCCACGGCCGGGAGGGCACCGGCCGGTGGGTCCCCGGCGAGCCCCGCGGCGGCGCCGAGGAGGGCGAGTTGCTGCCGCATCAGGTCCAACTGCTGCGCGACGATGCCGACCAGCTCACCGGGCACGCCCCCGGACGGTCCGCGCCCGGACGGTCGGGGCAGCGGCGGCTCGCCCGCCGCCGGTCGGGGCGCGGCCGGGCCGGTCGCCCCCGGGTCGGTCGCCCCCAGCACCGTGTCGGCCGGGACGGTGGGCGACGCGGCGGCGGCGATCGTCGTGGCCAGGCGGCGGGGGGTGTCGACGGTGGTGAAC
>NZ_SMKJ01000532.1:0-2141 GCF_004348615.1 Micromonospora sp. KC207 | reverse complement strand
GGCGGGTGCCGGGGCGGCCCGGTCGAGCAGCATCCGCTGGCTGTCGCGCTGGCGGCGCAGCACCGCGTCGTCGAGGTCGGCGACGGCGAGCCCGGCGGCGGGGCCGGCGGCGGCCAGGGCCCGGCCGTCGGGGCCGTACACGGCGCTGTGGCCGGCGTACCGCCAGCCGCCGTGCGCGCCCGCGTAGTTGGAGAACAGCACGTAGCTGGTGTTCTCCAGGGCGCGGGCCGGGAAGTAGACGCCGCGCCGGTGGTCGGAGTCGCCGACGGTGAACGCGCCGGGCACCAGGTAGGCGTCCGCGCCGGCCAGGGCCAGGCCCCGGGCGTGCTCGGGGAAGCTGGCGTCGTAGCAGACGCCGAGGCCGAGCCGCCAGCCACGCACCTGCACGATCGTGTCGGTGTGGCCCGCGACGAACACCTCGCGCTCGTCGGCGTCGAGGTGCCGCTTGTGGTAAGTGGCGGCCACCGCACCGTCGGGGCCGACGACGAACGCGGCGATGGCCCAGCCGTCGGCGCGGCGGGCGCAGCCGCCGACCACGGCGGTCACCGTGTGTGCCCGGCAGGCCTGGCCCACCGTACGCAAAACCGGATCACCCACCTCGACCTCGCACCGGGCGACGTCGGCGGCGAGCAACGGGTAGTCGTACCCGCACAGCGACAGCTCGGGGAAGACGACCAGGCGCGCGCCCCGGGTGGCCGCCGAGGCGATCGCGGCGACGTGCGCGGCGGCGTTGCCGGCCAGGTCGCCGCCGGCCGCCTCGATTTGGGCGGCGGCGACCCGCAGCGGCTCCCGGGCCGGGTTGTCGCCCGTCGTCGTCACATCGCCCCCAACCACCAACGCAGCCCGAAGAAGACCGCCAGCCCGACCGTCCACACGATCATGATCCGCTCGACGAACAGGCCGGTCACCAGGGTGACCAACCCGGCCACCAGGTACGGGATCGTGACGTCGCGGGTGAACCGCCCGCGCACCCGCGCCGGGACCCGGGGGTCACCACCCGCTCGCTGGCCAGCGGGGTGGCCCCACCGCTGCCGGTGGCCGGCTGGGCGCACCAGAGGTGCAGGTGCGTCGGCCAGTTGTGCGAGTACGAGCGGTCGGCGCGGCGGCGCGGCCCGGGCCCGCTGACGGCCAATCGCGTTGAGGATGCGCCGCGGCCGGCTCAATCTCGCACAAGAACATGATCCGCAGCGGCCAGTTCAGCGTGTACGACTGCTCGTTGTGCAGCACGATCGGCTGGTCGGCGGGCCAGCTCGTCGACGGTGTCCCGGTTGCCGGTCAGCCAGGCCGTCAGGTCCAGGTCTGGCACGGTGGCCTCGACCAGGGCCGGCAGTGGCCCGCCCGGCCAGTCGGGGCGTACGTCGACCAGGGACCTTTCCCGCCTGCGGCGGCCGATGGCCGGCGCCACCCGGCTCTGCTCAGTCATCTCTCGTTCCCCCAGAAGTCGTCGACACACTCCGCGAGGCTGCGCGCGGGGTCGGCCGCCGCCCGGCGGAGCACCCCGATGAAGTCGCGGTGCCACGCGTCCGCGCGTGGGCCGTCGAACAGGTCGGTGCGGTAGGTCCAGAGCGCCTCGAGGTCACCCCGCCGCTCGTCGAGCCAGAGGGTGAGGTCCAGCCGGGCGGCGTCCGGCGCGAGTTCCACCCCGGAGAGGTCCAGCCCCTGGGTGCCTCGCCAGGCCGCCGTAGGGGCGTTCTGCACGCCGAAGGCGACCTGCACCAGCGGGTTGCGGTGCGGGTGGCGGACCGGGCGCAGCCGCTCCACCACCGCGTCGAACGGCACGCCCTGCCGCTCGCTGGCGAACAGTGCGGCGGCGCGGGCCTCGGCGAGCAGCTCGACGAAGCCGCGCTGCGGCGCGGGACGCAGCCGCAACGGCATCGTGTTGACGAAACAGCCGACGCTGTCCTCGGCCGCAACGCTGGTGCGCCCGGCGAACGCGGTGCCGACGAGCAGGTCGGTGCGCCCCGTGCGGGCACCGAGCAGGGCGGCGAACGCGGCCAGCCCGACCATGTAGAGGCTGGTCCGGTGGGCGCGGGCAAGCCGCCGCACGGCGTCGGCGTCGGCGGCCCCCACAATCGCCCGCAGGCTGGCCCCCTGCGGGCGGTCGGCGACGCGCAGGGCACGCGCGGGCGCAACGGCGGGGG
>NZ_SMKJ01000531.1:0-2142 GCF_004348615.1 Micromonospora sp. KC207 | reverse complement strand
GAGGCGGCATGAGCCCGGGGGTGGCCCTTGTCGTCTCCGTCGTGCTGCTGGCGCTGAACGGGTTCTTCGTGGCCGCCGAGTTCGCGCTGCTGGCCAGCAAGCGGTACCGGCTGGAGCAGGCCGTCGCGACCGGCGGCGGCCGGGGGGCGCGGGCGGCGCTGGACGGTGTGCGCGAGCTGTCCCTGATGCTGGCCGGCGCGCAACTCGGCATCACGTTGTGCACCCTGGGCCTCGGCGCGCTGGCCGAGCCGGCGATCGAGCACCTGCTCAGCCCGCTGCTGCACGCGGTGGGGCTGCCGGACGCGGCGAGCCACGTCGTGGCGCTGGTCTTCGCCCTGGGCCTGGTTACCTTCCTGCACCTGGTGGTCGGCGAGATGGCCCCGAAATCGTGGGCGATCACCGACGCGGAGCGGTCGGCGACCCTGCTGGCGCTGCCGTTCCGGGCGTTCGCCCGGGTGGCCCGGCCGCTGCTGTCGGCGCTCAACGCGCTGGCCAACGCGATGCTGCGGCTGGTGCGGGTGCGCCCGCAGGACCAGCTCGCCCAGGTGCACGGCCCGGACGAACTGCGCATCCTGCTCGAGCAGTCCCGCGAGCACGGACTGCTCGGCGCGGAGCAGCACCGGATGCTCACCAGCATGTTGCAGCTCCAGGGCACCACGGTCGCCCAGGTGATGGAGCCTTTCGACCGGATCGTCACGGTCGGCCGGGAGGACTCGGCCGAGCGGATCGAGCAGGTGTCGCGCGACAGCGGCCGGTCCCGGCTGGCCGTACTGGACGCCGACGGCGAGGTGTGCGGCCTGGTGCACGTCCGGGAGGCAGTGCGGGTCACCACGACCGGCCGGGCGGCCACCGCCGGGGAGCTGATGAGCGACGCGTTCACGCTGCCGGCGTCCGCGTCGGTGACGGAGGCGGTGGCCGCGATGAAGGGCCGGCAGGCCCAGCTCGCCCTGGTCCGCAACGGCGGCGGCCCGACCCGGCCGATCGGGTTCGTGGCGCTGGAGGATCTGTTGGAGGAGGTCATCGGCGAGTTCGACGACGAAACCGATCCGGTGCCTCGGGGACGCCGGATGCGCTGACGCCCGCGCGGCAGGTCCGGCGGCGCCGGGCCGGTCCCGGCGTCCGCGCCGGTCCGGCAGGACTGTCCGGCCGCCGGCCGGGAAAGCCGTGCCACCACCGAGTGGGTACGGAGGAAGCGCCGTGCGGCTGACCGGGGTGTCGCCGGAGTCCGGCTGGACCGGGCTGTCGGTGCGGACCACGCTGCCCAATGCGAGCACCCGACCCGGGCTGCGGCTGCCCGGCCGGGTCACGTTGCGCGCGGGGCCGCACGACGTGCCGGTCCGGCAGCTCCGGCTCGGCCTGGTCAGCCAGGTCGAGCCGGACGACCCGGGCGCGCCGCGGCGGCTCGTCCAGTTCCACCAGGTGACGATCGCGGGTGCGTTCGTGGTGCCGGCCGGGCGGCGGCGGGCAGTCGACTTCGCCGTTCCGTTGCCCTGGGAGACCCCGGTGACGATCTTCGGCGGGGTGCCGCTGATGAGCCTGCGGATGGGGCTGCGCACGGAGGCGTCCCTCGACGTGGACCTGGACCAGGGCGCGCTCGTGCCGATCTTCGTGCATCCCCTGCCGACCCAGCAGCACGTCCTCGCCGCGCTGGACGCGCTTGGCTTCAGCATGCGCCAGGCCGGCCTGGTAGACGGCCGGCTGCCCGGAGTGGAGCAGGGTCTTCCGCTGCACCAGCGGCTCGGCTGGTGGGTGGCGCCGCTGTACGCCGGGCCGATCACCGAGCTAGAGGTGATCTTCGTGGCGAACGCGGCCGGCCTGGAGGTGCTGCTGTGGGCCGACCGCCGACTCTCCCTGGCCGGCGTCACCCACCAGAGCATCAGCCGGTTCCGGGTCTGGCATGCGGGCGCGGACCGCGTCGACTGGGTCGCGGTGGTGGACGGCTGGCTGCGGTACGCGATCGACCGGCACGCCGCTGAGGCCGCGCACGCCGACTGGTCGGCCCGGATCACCAAGTCGGCGCACGTCAGCCGGCCTCCGGACCAGCCGGTCCACCCCGGCTACGGTCTTGGCGGCACCGCCGGTGGCGCCGGCATCGGCGGTGGTGGCGGTGGTGGCGACGGCACCTGACACCCGCTGCCCGCC
>NZ_SMKJ01000530.1:0-2152 GCF_004348615.1 Micromonospora sp. KC207 | reverse complement strand
TGCCTCGGCTGCCCGAACAGCGGGACGGGGCAGGTCGCCCGGCCCGGCGGCGCGCGGGGCCGGGCGGCGCGAGGCGGACCAGAGCCGCCCGACCGTCGTGTCCCGGCTGGGTGACCGGGGACTCGCCATGCTGGCCGGCGGGCTGGTGGTGGCCCTGCTGGCGGGGTTCGGGCTCGGGCGGATCGGTGCCGCCGACGGGCGGGCCGCGATGGCGGCCGGCGGTGGGGCACCCGCCACGGGGCGCGCCGTCTCGGCGGGGGACGGGCATCAGCACGCGCCGGGAGCCGGAGCGCACACCCATCCCGGCGACGGCGGCTCGCAGCAGGCGCAGGCGATTGGGACTGCGGTCAGCGCCGGCGGCTACACGCTGCGACCGGTGGCGCGGTCCCAGCCGGCCGGCGTCAGCGTGGACTACCGGTTCCAGATCGTGGGCACCGACGGGCGGGCGGCGACGAGCTTCGCGGTCGTGCACGACAAGCCGCTGCACCTGATCGTGGTGGGCCGAGACCTGGGCGGCTACCAGCACCTGCATCCGACGATGGCGATCGACGGCACCTGGAGCGTGCCGCTGACGCTGAAGCGGGCCGGCGGCTACCGCATCTACGCCGACTTCGCCACGACTGCGGCCGACGGCACCGCGCTGCCGCTGGTGCTGGGCGTCGACCACGAGGTGCCCGGTGCGCACACCCCGGCCGCGTTGCCGCCCGCGCGGCCGCAGGCGACGGTCGGGCCGTTCACGGTGTCGATGGTCGGCAACCCCACGGCGGGGGCGACGGTGCCCCTGTCCTTCCGGGTGAGCCGTGCCGGCTCCCCGGTGTCGCCACCCCTGGAGCGTTACCTGGGCGCGTACGGGCACCTGGTGGTCGTCCGCGAGGGCGACTTGGGCTACATGCACGTCCACCCGGAGCAGGAACTGGTCGACGGGGCCGCCAGGTTCTGGCTGACGGCGCCGGGGCCGAGCCGGTACCGGGCGTTCTTCGACTTCCAGGTCGAGGGGAAGGTGTACACGGCGGAGTTCACCATGGACCTCGGGTGAGACCCGGGTGGCCGGGACACGGCGGCCCCGGCGGTGGGCGCGGTCGGCTCCGCGCCTGTCCCCGCGCCCGGCCCCGCCGAGCGCCGAGGCGGGGGCCGGCCCGCACCAGGATCGTTGCGGGCCGATTCCCGCCCCCGCTGCGCGGTCGAGCTAGCCCTCGATCCGGACGATGTTGCGGATCTTGTTGGACGCGTCCAGCGCCGCCACCTTGTACGCCTCGGCGAGCGTCGGGTAGTTGAACACCGCGTCGATCAGGTAGTCGACCGTGCCACCGCAGCCCATGACGGTCTGCCCGATGTGGACGATCTCGGTGGCGCCGGTGCCGAACACGTGCACGCCGAGCAGGCGGCCGTCGGCCGGCGACACCAGCAGCTTCAGCATGCCGTACGAGTCGCCGACGATCTGGCCACGGGCCAGCTCGCGGTAGCGCGCGATACCGACCTCGAACGGCGTGGCGCTGTCGGTCAGCTGCTCCTCGGTCTTCCCGACGAAGCTGATCTCCGGGATCGTGTAGATGCCGATCGGCTGCAACTCGTTGAGCGCGCGTACCGGCTCGCCGCAGGCGTGTTGCGCGGCGATCCGGCCCTGCTCCATCGAGGTGGACGCCAGCGCGGGGAAGCCGATCACGTCGCCTACCGCGTAGATGTTGTCCACCGCCGTGCGGTAGTCCGCGTCGACCGTGATCCGGCCGCGTCTGTCGGCCTGCAGCCCGGCCGCCTCCAGCGCCAGGTCGTCGGTCTGGCCCTGACGGCCGGCCGAGTACATGACCGTGTCCGCGACGATCTTCTTTCCGCTCTTCAGGACGCACAGCGCTGCGGTCGGGTGCTTCTCCACCGCCGCGACCTCCTCGCCGAAGCGGAACGTGACGGACAGGTCGCGCAGGTGGTACTTGAGCGACTCGACGACCTCCTCGTCGCAGAAGTCGAGCATCCGGTCGCGGCGCTCGACCACGGTCACCTTGGTGCCGAGCGCGGCGAACATGGAGGCGTACTCCATGCCGATCACGCCGGCGCCGACCACGACCATGCTGCGGGGGACGGCCTCCAGGTTGATGACCCCGTCGGAGTCCACGATCGTCCGGTCGTCGAAGTCGACGCTGTCCGGGCGGGCCGGGCG
>NZ_SMKJ01000529.1:0-2153 GCF_004348615.1 Micromonospora sp. KC207 | reverse complement strand
TCGCACCCCTCTCCGCCGCCCCCGGCGACGACGCGGAACCGGGACTCGACGCCCCGGCCCATCGGACGACCACACCCCTTGGACGCGCGCCGCCCCCGACCGGATCCGTCGGATCCCGGCCGGGGGCGGCACCACCCGATCGGATGACTCAGACGCGGGCCGCGACCGAGTTGTAGGCGTCCATGACCGCGGTGTCGAAGTACGGACTCTTGTTCACGCCGGCACTGTTCAGCGTGCTCATGACGCCGTTGACGTAGCCGTACGCGTCGTTGTAGAGCCGTAGCCAGACCGCGCCGCTGGAGCCGCCCGTGAAGCCGCAGTTGAGCGCGATCTTGTACTCCGAGCCGGGGCGGTACGTCGTGCCCTGGCAGTACTGCTGCCACCCGCCGTCGTACGGCGGCGCCGCCGGGTAGGCGAGAATGGTGACGGCCTGGGTGTAGCTGTAGTTGACCGAGAGCCCGTTGCCGCCGACCACGTTGACCAGACGCTGGCCCGCCGCGTTCGGGTACACGGTGATGTACGAGACGTCCCGCTCGAGGTTGCTGTCGTTGATCCAGGCGTTGAACGTGGTCAGGTACTTGGCCGACCACCGGCCGTACGGCTCGGCACCGTAGTTGTAGAGCGGGACGAAGATCCAGTTCTGCATCCACTGGCCGCCCCTGCCGCCGTGCACGCAGTGCCCGGCGCTCATCACGAGCAGCTTGGAGGAGCTGTTCACGGCACCGGCCGAGCAGACGTAGTTCCTCCCGTCCGCCGGGTTGTAGAAGAAGACCTTGCCGACAGTGGTGGAGGCGGCGACGTTGGCGCCGATGTCCCCGCTGGCCAGCGACTTGGCGCGGCTGGCCGCAGGTGCCACGGTGGGCGCGGCCGGCGGCACGGAGCGGGCCGCCCCGGTCGGCCCCAGGCCCTTGCCGGTCACGGCTCCCGCCTTCTCGACCAGCACGTCCGCCGAGATCGCGGTGCGCATCCGCTCCTTGGTCCAGTAGTCGCTCGCCTGCTGGGCGGCGGTCAGCCCGCTGCGGGCGGTGGTGGAGGTGGTCGCCGCCACCGTGCTGACCGACGCGCCACCGGAGGTGCCGCCCCCGGGGGCGGCCTGCGCGGGACCGGTACCCACCAGAACCGTCGCCGCAACGAGCGCGGCAGACGCGGCGACCGTGGCAACCCGCCGGATGTCCGGAAAGTGCATTCGTTCCCCTCCCACAAATCACATTGGCGCTCGTCTAAGCGCTTGGCACAGCATGCGGGGCCGCAAAACGGCAGCGGAAGCACCCGGGGCCGTCAACTCTGTCGCTGACAGTGTGTCCGTGACATGACTGACCGCAACGAGTCAACATCGGAGAGTGGTAGAACTCGGTAGTCACCTCCGGACCAGCGTCAAAATGTGGGGAGAACGCCAATGGGCCGGCTCACCCGCCCCCTCGTGCCAGCAGGTCCCGTCGCCGACTTCTACGACCGACTACACGCCCTCCACCTCGCCGCCGGTCAGCCCAGCGTGCGCCGGCTGCAACAGCTCACCCGCGCAGAGCGGCGGCCCCGGGGCATCAACCCGACGTCGATCCACGCGGCCTTCGCCCGCCCCCGCCTGGCCCGGTGGGAGGTGGTGGGCGAGATCGTCCAGGTGCTCGGCGGCGACGTCGACGAGTTCGCCGCGCTGTGGCGCCGGGCCAACCGCTTCCAGTCGCTCGACTACGGTCCCGGCCCCGCGCCGCACGCCCGGCCGTGGGCACCGGGCGGGGTCGCCACCGTGCCCCGGGAACTACCCCCGGACGTGCTGCCGTTCACCGGGCGCGGCCCGGTCCGCGCCGCGCTCGACGACCTACGCGCCGAGGGCGCGACCCGCGCGGCGATGATGACGGTGCTACTCACCGGCACGACCGGGATCGGCAAGAGCGCGCTGGCCGTGCACTGGGCGCACCGGGTCGCCGGGCACTTCCCCGACGGCCAACTCTATGCGGACCTGCGCGGGGATGTTCCGGGGCAGCCGCCGGCACCGGCCGAGGTGCTCACGGCCTTCCTCAACGCCCTCGGCGTCGCCACCGGCGACCTGCCCGCCACCCCCGCTGCCCTGGTCGCCCGTGCGCGGATCCTGTGGGAGGTAGCCGACGGCGCTGCGCCGGTCGATCTGCCCGGCGTACGGCTGCCCCTCTCCCGCG
>NZ_SMKJ01000528.1:0-2155 GCF_004348615.1 Micromonospora sp. KC207 | reverse complement strand
ACCCAGGGGGCGGCCGGGAGAACCGGGGCGTCGGCGGGTTGCGGGGCGAGTTGGCCCGTGGGCAGCCAGCCGGGGTAGCCGCGCGGGTCGAGCTGGGCCGCCGGTTGCTCGATGGCCACGACGTGTGCCCAGCCGTCCGGGCGCAGCTCGGTGACCATTACCCGTTCGCCGAGCAGCAGTTGGCTCAGCACGCACTCGCCGACCTGCTGGTCGGCGTCCATGCCGGAGATCCAGGCGGCGACGTCGGCATGCGCGTCGAGGGCGGGGCGGTCGACGGGGCGCACCGCCTCGGGGCAGGACCAGAGGGTCGCGACCGCGACCCGGACGACGGCCACGCGGCCTGGTTGCAGCTCCACGTCCACCCCCAGCTCGCGGCGTCCCTGCCGCGACCCTATGAAAGAAAGCGCCAGGGCTCAACCCAACGTCTGAACCTTTGCTTCAGGTGCGAAGGTGATGCCGAGGCCGGGCGCGTCCGGCAGCACCACGCTCGCCCCGTCGTACCGGATGCCGCCACGCACGGGCGACCAGGCCAGCCACCAGGCGGCGTCGAGGTCGGAGACGGCGCTGGTCCCGTACGCGGCGACCAGGCTGGCTGCGGCGCCGAGCCCGACCTGGCTCTCCATCATCGAGCCGACTATGGTGCCGATTCCGTGCTCGGCCGCCAGGTCCAGCAGCGTGCGGGCGGCGTGCAGTCCACCGCACTTGGCCAGCTTGACGTTGACCATGTCGGCGGCGCGGCGGCGGATCACCTCCACCAGGTCGCGCACGCCGAACACCGACTCGTCGGCCAGGACCGGCAGGCCGACCCGGTCACTGACCCAGGCCAGCCCGTCGAGGTCCCAGCGGGCCACCGGCTGCTCCACCAGTTCGACGTCGAGTCCGGCGTCCTCGATGCCGCGGATCACCCGGACCGCCTCGCGGGGGGTCCAGCCCTGGTTGGCGTCGAGCCGGATGCGCACGTCGGGGCCGACGGCGGCCCGGACCGCCCGGACCCGCTCCAGGTCGCCCGCCGCGTCGGTGCCCACCTTCAGCTTGAGCACGGAGAACCCCTCGCCCCACCGCTGCCGGGCGGCGGCGGCCAGTTCGGTGGCGTCGCCCGCGGCGAGGGTGACGTCCGTCGGCACCCGCAGTGTGGTGCCGCCGAGCAGTCGCACCAGGGGTATGCCCAGCCGGCGCGCGGCCAGGTCGTGCAGCGCGGTGTCCACCGCCGCCTTGGCGGCCTCGTTGCCGGCCACCGCGCGCCGTACCTCGGCGCACCGGGCGGCGAGGTCGTCGGCGTCCCGGCCGGCCAGGCCCGGCACGAGCATCTCCCGTACGCACGCCTCGGCGCCGGCCAGCGACGCCCCGGTCACCTGCCACACCTGCGGGGCCTCGCCGAAGCCGGACCGCCCGTCGCTGTCGACGAGCTCCACGATCAGGGTGTCCGTGGTGGTGGTACGGCGCAGCGCGGTCACGAACGGGGTGTGCAGGGGCGCGGACAGCCGGTGGGTGCGTACCGCGGTGATCGTCATGTGCGGCACCCTATAGGGGGCGTGGCGACGACAGGGGAGGCCGGATGGGCGGGCGAGACTGGGAGCTGGTGGGTGCGCCGAACGCGCGTGACCTCGGCGGCATGGTGGGGGCCGACGGCCGCCGGGTGCGGGCGGGCCGGCTGATTCGGACTCCGGCGCTGGGCCGGTTGACCGACGACGACCTGCCGGTGCTGGGGAAGCTCGCCCCGGCGTGCGTGGTGGACCTGCGCGACGACTCGGAGATCGCGGCGGCCCCGCCGAACCGGTTGCCCGGCGAGCCCCGGGTGGTGCGCCTGCCGGTGTACGACCCGGCGCACCCGGTCTTCACGGCCGTGTCGGAGGTGCTGCTCGGGCACGACCTGCGCGCCGAGACGGCGCTGGCCCTACAGGGCAGCCCGGCGGCGATGGCGGAGATCTACCGCTGGTTCGTCACGGGGGTGGCGGCCGGGCGGGCTTCGGCGGGGCGGCCCGGCTGGCCGCCGACGCGGGCAACCTGCCGCTGTTGTTCCACTGCTCGGCCGGCAAGGACCGTACTGGCTGGCTGTCGGTGGTGCTGCTCACCGCGCTGGGGGTGGACGAGGCGGCGATCCGGGCGGACTATCTGCAGACCAACGCGCAGACGGAGAGCCTCAAGGAAGTCGTCC
>NZ_SMKJ01000527.1:0-2157 GCF_004348615.1 Micromonospora sp. KC207 | reverse complement strand
CCCCCTCCCTTCGCACTCTTGCACTGCGGCCCCCTCCGAGCCGGCAAAGGCGTGCACAACGGGCCGTAAGTACAAGATCGCGGAAGTGGTGGGACGGGGTCAGCCCCTGACCTGGTACGTGGGGCGGATGACCGCGCGGGCCAGGGTGTGGAAGGCCAAATTGAAACCGACGTACGCGCAGCTCGCGCCCGGACCGACTCCGAGGCGCTCGACGTCGACGGCGTGCACGGCGAAGACGTACCGGTGGGGGCGGTCACCGGCCGGCGGGGCGGCCCCACCGAATCCGGTGTCGCCGTAGTCGTTGCGGACGCTGAACGCGCCGCCGAGGTCGGCCTCCTTGACGCCCTGGGGCAGCTCCGTCACCGAGGCGGGCACGTCGACCAGCACCCAGTGCCAGAAGCCGCTGCCGGTCGGCGCGTCCGGGTCGAAGCAGGTGACTACGAAACTCTTCGTCTCGGCCGGGAAGTCCGACCAGGCGAGCTGGGGCGAGACGTTCTCGCCGCCGACGCTGCCGTGGGCGTACCGGGCGTCCATCGGCTCGCCGTTGTGCACGTCGTCACTGGTCAGGGTGAACGAAGCAACGGTGGGCAGCAGCTCGTACGGGTCCGGGGCGATCGGTCGTTCCAGGGACATCCGGGAGATCCTTCCGGTTGACGCGGTTCTTCTGCGCCTCCTTCTTACCCGACCCGCACGGTCAATCGACCACCACCGGCCATGCTGGCGAACGTGGCGGAGGGTGTGGGATTCGAACCCACGAAGACATCGCTGCCTTACCGGTTTTCAAGACCAGCGCCATCGGCCACTAGGCGAACCCTCCCGGACCACGCCCCTAGGGACGCGACCACCGCCTAGTCTGCCAGAAGTCGACCAACTCGCGAGCCGCCGTCCCACCCGGGACGGAACGATGGCCGGCCGGGGCCACCATGACTGACGCGCTGGTCACCACGATCACGGCCGCCCGGGGAGTCCACAGTGGCCGAAAGGATCATCGTCGCCACTGATTGGTCCGGACGTGCTGGGCCCACCGGATCGGGTATGACTGGACGATGCGCGCGATCACGATCCCGGAGCCCGGCGGACCCGACGCACTCGCCTGGGCTGAGGTGCCCGATCCCGATCCCGGCCCGGGTGAGGTGGTCGTCGACGTGCGGGCCAGCGCCGTCAACCGGGCCGACCTGCTGCAACGACAAGGGCACTACCCGCCCCCGCCGGGCGCGCCCGCGTACCCCGGGTTGGAATGCTCGGGGGTGATCAGCGCGCTCGGTCCCGGCGTGGCCGGGTGGGAGGTCGGCCAGGAGGTCTGCGCGCTGCTGGCCGGCGGCGGATACGCCGAGCGGGTGGCCGTGCCCGCCGGGCAGTTGCTGCCGGTGCCGGACGGCGTCGACCTGGTCGACGCGGCGGCGCTGCCCGAGGTGGCGTGCACGGTCTGGTCGAACGTCGTCCAGCTCGCCGGGCTGGTGAGGGGCGAGACGCTGCTGGTGCACGGCGGGGGCAGCGGGATCGGCACGTTCGCCGTGCAGCTCGGCGCGGCGCTGGGGGCGACGGTGGTGGTGACGGCCCGGTCTGCGAAGCACGAGCGGCTGCGCGGGCTGGGCGCGGCGCACGCGATCGACTACCGGGAACAGGACTTCGTCGAGGAGGTTCGCCGCGTCACCGACGGCCGGGGCGCGGACGTGATCCTCGACATCATGGGCGCCGCCTACCTGGCCCGCAACGTGGCGGCGCTGGCCACCGGCGGCCGGCTGATGGTGATCGGGATGCAGGGCGGCCGGAAGGCGGAACTCGACCTGGGGGCGCTGCTGGCGAAGCGGGCGTCGGTGGCGGCCACCGCGCTGCGGTCCCGGCCGCTGGCGGAGAAGACCGCGATCGTCGCGGGCGTACGCGAGAAGGTGTGGCCGCTGGTCGCCGCCGGCACGATCCGCCCGGTCGTCGACCGGCGGCTGCCGATCACGGAGGCCGCCGAGGCGCACCGCCTGGTCGAGTCCAACGCCCACACCGGAAAGGTCCTACTGACCCTCCACCCGCACCGGCCCGGATCGTCGCGGTGATCAGAAGGTTTGCGTCGACGACGTACGCGCTCAGGACGCAAACCTCTCGATCAGCGGCGAAGGGGTGGGGGCTCAGGCGGGGGCGCAGTCGTCGCAGCCGGGTTGCGTG
>NZ_SMKJ01000052.1:0-29283 GCF_004348615.1 Micromonospora sp. KC207 | reverse complement strand
GCCCCCGCCGCCGGAGCTGCCCCCGTCCGACGAACTGCTGCCGGTGCCCGAGAGCGCCTGACGCTGGATCTCGGCCTGCTCGGCGAAGCCCGGGTCCATGGCCCACAGCGCGGCGGTGCCGAACAGGGCCACGCCCATCGCCGCGCCGGCCGCCCCGTAGGTCGCGTACGCCGGGGCGGAGGCGGGGGCGAGGTGCACGTTGCTGCGGCGCAGCTCGCGCAGGGCCCGGTTGGCGGCCCGGGTTCGCCACGGCACCCGGGCGAGCAGCGCGGAGGCGATGGCCAGGGGGATCACGGCGAGCACCAGGAAGCCGACCGGCCGGTCGTTGGACAGCCCAGCGAAGATCCGGAACACGCCGAGCCCGACGAGGGCGAACAGCAGGAACGCGCCGGTGCGGGCCGAGTTGCGTTGATCCGCGGTCAGCGCGAGGCCCTGCCGCTCAAGGCCCTGGCGCAGTTGTTCGAGGGCCTCCAGCACCCGGCGGTCGCGGCCCAGATCCCGGGCGTGCAGGCCACGGTTGACGGCATGGTGGACCGCCCGGTCCAGCGGGGTGGCTCCCGCGGGCAGGGGGCCGCCGCCGGCGAGCCGCCGGTCGGGGTGGACCCCGACGACGCCGGCGCCGCGCAGGCCGCCCAGCGAGGCCCAGATCGCGAGCTGGTTGCCGCCGTTGAGGTAGGCCGCCTGCTGGGGGCCGAGCTGGCCGACGCCGACGGCCGAAGGGCCGGCGAGGACCCGCCGCCGGTGGACGAACGCGCCGACCACGACAATGAGGCCGGCCAACAGGTAGAAGCCGAGGAAGGTGGGACCGGGGATGCCCCAGGTGTCCCCGGGCGCCGCGATGACGGTCATGCTGCTCTCCTGTCGCGCGAGGGGTTGCGCGCTCATTGTGGGGCAGGGCCACCACGTCCGGCCCGGGTCGGTCACCGAGTTACCGGACCGAGATCCGCCCCCGCCGGTGCGGTGGCCGTCAGCGGCGGCGGACGGCCTCCTCGACCAGGTCGAGCACCGGGCCGAGGTCGCCGGCCGGGCGGCCCATCGCCAGGTGCAGCACCAGGCCGTCGTAGGCGAGTTCGAGGAACCGGGCCAGCACGTCGATGGGTACGTCCTCGCGGAGCACCCCGGCCTCCCGCTGGCGGGCCAGCCGGCCCCGGGTCGCCTCCGCGATGGCGGCGGACCGTTCCGCCCAGCGGCGCGCGAACGCCGGATCGGTGCGCAGCCGCCGGGAGACCTCCAGCTGACTGCCCAGCCAGCCGGTGGTGTCCGGGGAGACGGCCCGGGCCAACAGGTCCCGCATCACCTGGACAAGGCCGTTGCGGGCGACCGTCTCCACCATGGCCGCCGCGTCGTCCTCGGCCACCGCGAGAAAGAGCGAGTCCTTGTCGCGGAAGTGGTGGAAGATCGCGCCCCGGGACAGCCCGGTGGCCTCCTCGAGCCGCCGCACCGTGGCGCCCTCGTAGCCGTGCCGGGCGAAACAGGCCCGAGCTGCGGCGAGAATCTCCTGCCGGCGGGCGTCGAGCTGGTCCTGACTTACTCTGGGCACCACACGATCGTGTCAGGTGACCGGACACCTTGCAAACCGTACGTACGGCTTGTAACGTGCCGGCAACGTCGGCGGTCAGGGGTGCAGGCGCTGGCCACGGGCGGTGCCGGCGAGGGAGCCGATGCGTGATCGACCCACCGGTGGCGGGCTACCATCGCCCGGTGACGCCGTGCCGGCCGGCCCTGTCGGCCAGCGGCCCGTCTCCCTTAAGGTGCCCGAGTGCCGCTGCTCCTGCTGGACCTGGACAACACCCTGCTCGACCGGGCCGGGCCGTTCCGCGCCTGGGGCGAGCGCTTTCTCGACGGCATCGGCGCGCCGGCCACCGACATCGACTGGCTGCTGTCGATCGACGCCGACGGGCTGACCGACCGGTGGGACGTGGCTGACGCGATCCGCGACCGGTACGGGCTGCTGATCTCCTCGCTGGACCTGGTGGAGGAGCTGCACGACGGGGTGGCCGCGTACACCCGGCTCGACCCGCTGGTGGCCTGCGCGCTGCGCATCGCCGACAACGCCGGCTGGGTGCCGGTGGTGGTGAGCAACGGCAGCGTCCGCCAGCAGGACGCGATGATCCGCGCGACCGGCCTGGACCGGTACGTCGCCGACTGGGTGATCTCGGAGGAGGCCGGGGTCAGCAAGCCCAACCCGAGGATCTTCGCGCTGGCCGCCCGGCGGGTCCGGATGCCGCTGCGCGGAGCGTGGCTGGTGGGGGACAGCCCGGAGGCCGACATCGGCGGGGCGGCGGCCGTGGGCCTGCCCAGCGTCTGGCTGCACCGGGGACGGGCCTGGACGGACACCCGGTTCGCCCCCACGTTCACCGTCGACGGCCTGATCGCCGCCGTCGCCACCGTGCTCGCGGCCTGACGGTGGCCCCGGTGGCGCGCTGAACCTGACGGTGGCCCCGGTGGCGCGCTGGAACTGGCGGCGGCCCCAGGGTAAATCGGTTGCGGGGGCGCGCGGGTGTGGCCCAGCATGGTGCCGCGCGCGGGCGCAGCCGGGGTGTTCCCGGTCGAGGAGGGGAGGTCGCGTCATGGCCGTCTTTGCAGGGCTCTTCCACCTGCCTTCACCAGCCTCGATCAAGGGATCGCCAGCACAGTGCGTGACGACGACTTTCCGGCGCGCGGGCGCCGGAGCCGCGGCAAGAGCCGCTTTGACGACGACGAACCGAATTTCCTGAAGCGCGGCCGGCCCGCCGAGCCGGTCCTGACCGACCCGGACCCGGGCCCGGACGACGACGTCCCTGCCGGCGACGCCTGGTCCACGTGGGACCGGGCCGTGCACGGCCCCGAGCCGTACCCGGCCTGGCTGGTCACCGAGCTGGCCGCCCGGGACACCGACCTGGGCGTGCTCAAGACCGGCAAGGAGGCGGACGTCCACCTGGTCCGCCGGGCCGTGCCGGACACCGACCGGTCCTGCCTGCTGGCGGTCAAGCGGTACCGGGACGCCCAGCACCGGCTGTTCCACCGCGATGCCGGCTACCTGGAGGGACGCCGGGTGCGCCGGTCCCGGGAGAACCGGGCGATGGCCGGGCGTACCGCGTTCGGCCGGCAGATGATCGCCGGGCAATGGGCCGCCGCCGAGTTCGCCGCCCTCTCCCGACTCTGGGAGATCGGCGCGGCGCACGGCCGCATCGCCGTGCCGTACCCCGTGCAGCTACTCGGCACCGAGCTGATGCTGGAGTTCGTCGGTGATCCGGACGAGGGGCTGGCCGCGCCCCGGCTCGCCCAGTGCCGGCCCGAGCCGGCCGAGCTGCGCTCGCTGTGGGAGCAACTGGTCGACGCACTGGTGGTGCTGGCCCGGGCCGGCTACGCGCACGGCGACCTGTCGCCGTACAACCTGCTGGTGCACGCGGGGCGGCTGGTCATGATCGATCTGCCGCAGGTGGTGGACGTGGTGGCCAACCCGCAGGGCCCGGAGTTCCTGGCCAGGGACGTCCGGGTGGTGGGGGCCTGGTTCACGGCGCGTGGCCTGCCGGCCGGCGACACCGACCCGGGGGCGCTGACCGCGCTGCTGCTGCGCGAGGCCGGCCTCCGCTGAGCCACGCCGCGCGGGCGCCGGCCCCTGGTCCGGCGCCCGCGTCGGACCAGGGGCGGCCGGCGTGTGCCGGCCGCCTGACCGGTCACTGGAGGTAGCGCTCCACCTCCGGGACCGGGCGTACGCCCTGGGCCTCGAGGTCACCGTGGGCCTGGCGGGCGGCCCGCCGCCGGCGCAGCAGGTCCCAGCACTGGTCCAGGGACTCCTCCAACTCGCGCAGCCGGTCCTGCTCGTCGGCGGTGCCGGACTCCTTCGTCTGCGCCGCCGAGCGGAGCCGTTGCTCCTCGTCGACCAGCTCGGAGATCCGGTTCAGGATGGTCTTGTCGTCCATGCCCCTGAGCCTGGCACAGCGGGTGGGGTCGTGCCCGCTTCTCCCCCACGCCGGGTTGGCGAAAGTCGTCACGGCGCTCCCGGCGGGCCCTGGCCGTCGCCGAGCGGCATCGGCGCCGAGGGCCGGCGGGTTCCTGCCGCCGATGCGCGATCGACGGCGCGGGCAACGAGGCGATGCCCGTCCGCAACACCCCGACTTGGTTACCAGTTGGTTACGAGGCGTGGCGGTAGCGGTGGGAATGCCCAGGTAGTGGGCCCGTGGCGGGTCCCTAGTGGAATCGGGAAATTTCGCGCGCGAAAATTATTCTTCTCTCCTCTGGAGAAGTTGACCTGCTCAATGGCATGCTCGGGCGGGACCGTTACTTTCCACGGTCGTTCCGCGACGCTCAGTTGATCAGGGGAGTGCACCACACGTGGTAGCCCCACACCCGGCCCCCACCCGTGCTCGGCGAGCGAGATCCGTTCCGCTGCGGCACGTCGCGCCCGGCCTGCTCCGCGACCCCGTCCGCGCCCTCGTCGACTTCGGCGAGCGGGCCGGCGGCGAGGTGGTCCGACTCAACGTCGGGGCGTTCCGGCCCTACCTGGTGACCGATGCCGACCACGTGCAGCAGGTGCTGGGGGACCGGGCCGACAACTTCGGCCGGGCCGGCGACGGCGCATTCTGGGGTCCGCTGCGCCGGCTGTTCGGCGACGGGATCCTCGGCGACGGTCCGGTGTGGTCGGACAGCCGGCGCATCCTCCAGCCGCTGTTCACCGCCCGGCGGATAGAGTCGGTGTTGGACCGGATGGCCGTGACGATCGCCGACGCGGTCGCCGAGCTGGACGGGCCGGCCCGCGCCGGCCAGCCGGTGGACATTGGCGCCGAGCAGGCCCGGATCGTGTGCCGGACGATGATGGAGACGTTCTTCGGCGGCCGGATCTCGGTCGCCGACGCCCTCCGCGTCATCCGGGCCCAGGACGCGATCGCCACCTCGGTGATCCCCCGGGTGCTGGTGCCGTTCGCACCGCTGGCGCTGCCGATGCCCGGCGACCGGGCGTTCCGGGACGCCGCCCGGCGCATCGACGAGGTGCTGGTGCCGATCGTCCGCTCGGCGCGGGGCAGCGACGGCGACGACGTCATCGCCACGCTGTGGCGGGGCACCACCGGTGACGGCCGGCCACTGGACGAGCGGCAGGTCCGCAACGACACCGTCGCCATGGTGGCCGTGACCACCGAGACCACCGTAAACGTGCTGACCTGGCTCTGGCCGCACCTGGAGCGCTCACCCGAGGTCGCCGCCCGGTTGCGGGAGGAGATCGACTCGGTGGCCGGCGGTGGCCGGGTCGGCCCCGAGCACCTGCCGCGCCTGCGCTACACCCGGATGGTGCTCGACGAGCTGATCCGGCTCTACCCGGTGGGCTGGCTGGCGCCCCGGCAGGTGCTCCGGCCGACGACGCTTGGTGGCGTGCGCCTGCCGGCCGGGGCGACGCTGCTGATCAGTTCGCTGGTCACCCAGCGGTTGACGCGGTACTGGGACGACCCGGAGGTCTTCGACCCGGACCGGTTCACCCCGCAGCGGGTCCGGGCCCGGCACCGGTACGCGTTCTTCCCCTTCGGCGGCGGCCCGCACCAGTGCCTGGGCATGCACCTGTTCTATCTGGAGGCGCAGCTCATCGTGGCGAACCTGTTGAGCCGCTACCGGCTGCGGGCGCGCAGTCCCCGCCTGCCCGCCGTGCGGCTCGCCGCCGCGCTGCGGGCGAGGGACCGCGTGGAACTGGAGCTGCGCCCCGTCCGCACCGGAACCGTCGCGTGAACCTCGTCACGCCACTGTCCACGGTGCTGCCCGACCAGCTCTCCGCCGCCGCCGAGCAGGGCCGGATCTGCGCGCTCGCCGCGCAGGGCCAGCGCGACCTGCAACGGCAGGCCGCCCGCTTCCCCGACCTCTGCACCGGCCGGCCCTTCGACGCCGCGCTGTTCAGCAACATCGCCCTGGCCATCTCCTTCGGCGCGCCCTGGTGCACGGCGGAGCAGCTACGACTGAGCAACCGGATGGTGCTCTGGGGATTCGCCCTCGACTGGCGGATCGACTACCTGGCGAAGTCCCGGGCGGACGTCGACCGGGTGGTGACCGGTGCCCTCGCGGTCGTCGAGGGCAGGAGCCCGGACGCCGACGACCCGCTCGGACGCCTGCTCGCCGAACTCCGCGACGACCTCGCGACAGTCCCCGCGTTCGCCGCGTTGGGCGACGCATGGCGCGCGGCGGTACGCCGCACGGTGACCGCGATGGCCCGAGAGTGGGACTGGAAAACCGCCCGGCAGCGCGACGGCGCCCCGTTGCCCGGCTTCGCCGAGTACCTCGCCAATGCCGACAACCTCGCCTGCACCGTGGTCAACGTCGCACACTGGATCTGGACCGGCGACGCGGAAACCCACCGGCGGCTGGACCGGCTGGTGGCCGTCAGCGACGAGGTGCAGCGGGTGCTGCGGCTCGTCAACGACCTCGCCACGTACGAGCGGGACCTCGAATGGGGCGACCTGAACGCGTTGCTGCTGGTGGCCGACCGCGCCGAGGTGGACCAGCGCATCGTCGAGCTGGTCGAGCGGTGCACCGAGCTGCTGGCCCCGCTGTCCGGCGGCTGCCCGCTCCAGGCGACGTACCTGGCCCGGCAGATCGGGTTCAGCAGCGGCTTCTACCGGTCCACCGACTTCTGGGGGCAGCGGTGACGATCGCCCGGCAGCGGTCCACCGCCCCCGGCCCGGTCGACCGGCCCGCGCGGGACCCGGAGTCCGCGGCGGACGCCCGTGAGCTGGTCGCCGCGATGACGCTCACCCCGGGCGGGCAGTCCTCCGCGTCGGTGTACGAGACCGGGCGTCTGGTCAGCCTCGCGCCGTGGCTGGTGCACCACGTCGAGCGGATCACCTACCTGCTCGCCGCGCAACGTCCCGACGGCGCGTGGGGCGGTCGGCAGGGGTACGCCCTGGTGCCGACGCTCAGCGCCACCGAGGCGCTGCTCACCGCCCTGCGCCGGGGGGACGCCGCCTGGCTGCCCGGGGTCCGCGCCGCCGAACGCCTGGCCCGGGCCGTGGACGGCGGGCTGCGTGCCCTGTACGGGCGGCTCACCGGCCCGACCGCGCCCGCCCCGCCCGACCTGCCGGCCATCGACCTGACCGTCCCGGCGCTGGTCGGCTCGGTCGCCGCGCACCTTGACGCCGTGCGCGCCGACCCGCCGCCCGGCCTCGCCGCCTGGCGCGACGCCGGCCCGCTACCGTTGCCGCCGGGGCTGGACGGTACCCGGCTGGCCGGGGTCCGCGCGCTGGTCGCCTCCGGCCGTCCGCTGCCGGTGAAGCTGCTGCACGCCCTCGAGGTGATCGGCCCGGCGGCTCGTCGCGCCGCCGGGGTGGCCCCGGTCGGGCCCGGCACCGTGGGCGCGTCCCCGGCGGCGACCGCCGCCTGGCTGGGCGTACCCGACGCGGGGCCCGGGGCGGCGAGCGCGGTGTCCCACCTGGAGGGCGTGGCCCGCCAGCAGGGCGGGCCGGTGCCGTGCGCCACCGGAATCACGGTCTTCGAGCGGGCCTGGGCGCTGAGCACCCTGAGTCGGGCGGGCGTGCCGCTGCCGGTGCCGCCCCGGCTGCTCGCCGGCCTGGTGGCGACCGTCGGCGCCGTCGGCACCCCCACCGCGCCCGGGCTGCCTGCCGACGCCGACACCACGGCGGTGACCCTCTACGCGTTGGCCCGCCTCGGCCGCCCGCTCGACCCGGCCAGCCTCTGGGGCTACGACACGGGCGAGCACTTCTGCACCTGGCCGGGGGAGGACGGCGCGTCGGTCACCACCAACGCACACGTGCTCGACGCGTTCGGCTGGCATCTGGCCCACCACGCGCCGGCCGACGCCCGGCTCGTCGCGGTGACGCGGCGGCTCACCGGCTGGCTCGCCGATCGGCAGCTTCCCGACGGGCAGTGGTCCGACCGCTGGCACGCCTCGCCGTACTACGCCACGAGCTGCGCGGTGCTCGCCCTGTCCGGGCACGGCCGGGGACCGGCCGCCGAGGGCGCGGTGGACCGGGCCGTCGAGTGGGTGCTGGCCGGGCAGCGCGCCGACGGATCCTGGGGACGGTGGGGCGGCACGATCGAGGAGACCGCGTACGCCGTGCAGGTCCTGCGCGCCGCCGGGCCAGCCGCGCCGGCCGGCGTCGACGCGGCGCTCGGCCGGGGCCGGCGCTACCTGGCCACCATGGAGGGACGCGACGGTGAGCCTGCTCTCTGGCACGACAAGGACCTCTACCGCCCCGCCGTGATCGTCCGCGCCGCCGTCGCCGCGGCCCGCCATCTCGTCCGTGCCGGGGCCGGCGGCACCGCCGCCACTAGGCCCGGGAACCGGAGGGCCCCCTTGATCAGTGCCGCTTGAGTGAATATACCGACACTGCTAGCGTGCGCGCGTGGTCGACCGTGTACCGACCACACACGCTCCGGCAACCCCCGAACACCCGGCCAGGACGGTGTGATGCGTTCCCGCAGTACGAATCTCCGTACCAAGATCGTCGCCCTGCTGGCGTCGCTCGTCGCGCTCTGGGCCTTCGCGGCGTGGGTGACCCTGCGGGACGGCGTGAACCTGCTCGGGGTGCAGGCGCTCAACGAATCGGTGTCGGAGCCGAGCGAGACGCTGGTGCTCCAGCTCCAGCGGGAACGGAAGCTGTCGCTGGCGTACCTGGGGCGGCCGGACGAGACGCGGCGGGAGGCGCTCGGCACGGAACGGCGGCGCACCGACGAGCTGGCGTCGGCGTTCCGCGAGTCGTCCAGCGGCTGGCGTACCGCCGTGGCCGCCAGCGAAACGCTGGAGCAGCGCCTCGACGCGGCCTACGGGCAGCTCTCCCGGCTGGGGGACACCCGCTCCGAGGTGGACGTGCGCAGCGTCGACCGGTCGTCGACCCTCACGGCGTACGGCCAGGTGATCCGGTCCATCTTCGACGTCTACGCGGCCCTTGGCCTGCTCGGCGACCAGCAGGTCGGCGAGGACACCACCGCGCTGATCGAGCTCAACCGCGCCCGTGAGTTGCTCTCCCAGGAGGACGCCCTGCTCACCGGCGTGCTCTCGGCGGGGCGGATGACCACGGCGGAACGGTCCCAGCTCGCCCAGCTCATCGGCGCGCAGCGGTTCGCCGCCGAGCTGGCGGTGAGCCGGCTGCCCGCCGCCGATCGGCAGCGCTACGACGCGATGGTCGGCGGCGAGGCGTTCAGGAGCCTGCGTGACCTTGAGGACGGCATCATCCAGGGCCGGGGCACCGACCCCCGGTTGGGCTTCGAGGCCGCCGACTGGGACGCGGCGGTGGCGCCGGCGCTGACCCGGTGGAGCGAGGTCGTGGTCGCCGGCGGCGACGACGTGGTGGAGCGGGCCACCCCGGTCGCCGTCATGGTGATCATTCGCCTGGTGCTCGCCACCGGCCTGGGCCTGCTCGCCGTGGTCGCGTCGATCATCGTGTCGATCACCACCGCCCGGGCGCTGCTGCGCCAGCTGGAGCGGCTGCGCGAGGCCGCGCACGCCCTCGCCAACGACCGGCTGCCCAGCGTGGTGGAGCGGCTCGGCCACGGCGAGGAGGTGGACGTCGCCACCGAGGCCCCGCCGCTGGAGTTCGGCGACGACGAGGTCGGCCAGGTGGGCAAGGCGTTCAACGCCGTCCAGGAGACCGCGCTGCGCACCGCCGTCGAGCAGGCGGAGCTGCGCCGCAACGTCCGCGAGGTCTTCCTCAGCCTGGCCCGGCGCACCCAGGCGCTGGTGCACCGCCAGCTCACCCTGCTCGACGCGATGGAACGCCGGGAGCAGGACGCCGAGGAGCTGGAGGACCTGTTCCGGATCGACCACCTCGCCACCCGGATGCGGCGCAACGCCGAGAACCTGATCGTTCTTTCCGGCTCCACCCCGGGCCGGGCCTGGCGGCGCAACGTCCCGATGGTCGACGTGGTCCGCGGCGCGGTCGCCGAGGTGGAGGACTACACCCGGGTCAACGTGCTGCCGCTGGGCGCGATCTCGCTGGCCGGCCGGGCCGTCGGTGACGTCATCCACCTGCTGGCCGAGCTGATCGAGAACGGCCTGTCGTTCTCGCCGCCGAACACCAACGTCGAGGTGCGCGGCCAGATGGTGGCCAACGGGTTCGTCATCGAGATCGAGGACCGGGGCCTCGGGATGAGCGAGGAGGACCTCGCCGCCGCGAACCACCGGATCGTGGACCGGTCCGAGCTGAACCTGGCCAACGCCGCCCGACTGGGCCTGTACGTGGTCAGCCGGCTCACCGATCGGCACGGCGTCCGGGTGCAGTTGAAAGAGTCGGCGTACGGCGGGACCACGGCGGTCGTGCTGATCCCGGCGGAGCTGGTCACCGACGCGGGCGGCGAGGCCGCCGGCCCCGGGCGCACCGACGGCCGGACCGACCCGGCCGCGCCGGTCGCGGCGGGTCCGACGGGTCCGGTCGGCGACCGGCCGGCGGCCCGCCCGCTCGCGCCGGTGGCGCTGGCGGAGGCCCCGACGGCCCCGGCTCCCGCACCGGCCGCTCCCGCCGTCGAGGGCGACGGCATGCCGGCCCTGCCCACCCGCGCGCGGTTCCGCACCGCCCCGGACGCCCCGGAGGAGGGGACCCAGCTGCCGGTACGCCCCCGGCACCCCGCCGGGCAGTCGGCGTTGGACGCGCCGACCGTGCCGACCGGGCTTCCGATCACCACGCCCCGGCCGCTCGCCCACGATGCGGCCCCGAACTCCACCGTGGCGCGCCCGGGCCACGCCGACGAACCCGCCGAGATCGCCGCCGACGGTGCGGCTCCCGCCGCGTCCGCCGGGCCGGCGGACGCCCCCGTTCCGGCCCCCGCGCCGGTGCGGCGGACCGACTCCGGGCTACCGGTGCGCGTACGCCAGGCGAACATCGTGCCGGAGTTGCGCGAGGACCCGGCCGCGCAGCCGGACGACGAGGACACGATCCGGCCGCCGGAGCAGGTCCGCCGGATGATGAGCTCCTACCAGACCGGCACCCGGCGCGGTCGCACCGACGCGGCCCGCCTGCTCGGCGGGGCCGGTGACGGGGAGCCCATCGGCGACGCCGGCGAGCACGAGGCGACCTGAGGCGGCGCGGACGAACCGCGCCATGGCGGGACGGCAGGTCCCAGACGACAAGACGGCGACACCAGCCGGGGGAGAAGAGGACGACGAGTGGGGCAGAAGACGGCTTCGAGTGCCGACCTGACGTGGTTGCTGGATGATCTGGTCGGCCGGGTGAAGCAGGCCGAACACGCTGTCGCGCTCTCCACAGACGGCCTGCTGATGGCCTCGTCGCAGGGCCTGAGCCGGGACGACGGGGAGCACCTCGCGGCGATGGCGGCCGGCATCCAGAGCCTGGCCCGGGGCGCGGGGAAACGGTTCGGCGGCGGCCAGGTGCAGCAGACCATCATCGAGATGCAGTCGTCGTTCCTCTTCGTCACCGCCGCCGGCCGCAACGCCTGCCTCGCGGTACTGGCCTCGGAGGACGCCGACGTCGGACTCATCGCGTACGAGATGGCCATGCTGGTGACCCGGGTGGGCAAGTACGTGGCCTCCCCGACCCGGCTTCCCGAGCAGCCGGTCGGCGAGAAGTAGTCGCCATGACGGCCCCAGGGGAGTCCATGGAGGAACAGTGGGTCGACGACTACGCCGGGCCGGTGGTCCGACCGTACGCGGTGACCCGTGGCCGGGCGCGCCCGGTCACCGGCACGTTCGACCTGATCTCCCTGGTGACGGCCACCCGCGCGGAGGTGTCGCCGGAGGTCGGGCTGGGCCCGGAGCACCTGGCCATCGTCGCGCTCTGCCAGCGGATCCAGTCCGTGGCGGAGGTCGCCGCGCACCTGGACCTGCCGGTGGGCACCATCCGGGTCCTGCTCGGCGACCTGATGGCGCGCGACCTCGTGCAAGTACGCGAGCCGCGGGTGACCGCGGGCCTTCCCGACGAGAGCATCTTCGAGGCGGTTATCAATGGACTACGGGCACTCTGAGCGGCCGGCGGGAGCCGCGCCGCTGCCCACCGCGATCAAGATCCTGATCGCGGGCGGCTTCGGTGTCGGCAAGACCACGATGGTCGGCGCGGTCAGCGAGACCCGGCCGTTGCGGACCGAGGAGGTGCTCACCGAGACCGGGGTCGGGATCGACGACCTGTCCGGCGTGGAGGGCAAGACCACCACCACCGTGGCGATGGACTTCGGCCGGATCACCATCAGCGAGGACCTGGTGCTCTATCTGTTCGGCACGCCGGGCCAGGACCGGTTCTGGTTCGTCTGGGACGAGTTGGCGCTCGGCGCGCTCGGCGCGGTGGTGCTCGCCGACACCCGGCGGCTGGCCGACTGCTTCCCGTCGATCGACTACTTCGAGGGGCGCGGCACCCCGTTCGTGGTGGCGGTGAACTGTTTCGAGGGTGCCCGCCGATACCGGCTCGACGAGGTGCAGGCCGCCCTCAACCTCGACCCGGGGGTGCCGGTGCTGCTCTGCGACGCCCGGCAGCGGGAGTCGAGCAAGGAGGTGCTCATCACACTGATGGAGCATGCGATGAAGGCCCGGGAGTCCCGCCGCCGCGCGGGCGGCTGACGCGCACAGGCGGCGATCATGCGGCGCAGGACGTACTGCAGGATGCCGCCGTGGCGGTAGTAGTCGGCCTCGCCCGGGGTGTCGATCCGGACCACGGCGTCGAACTCGACGCCGGTGTCGGTGGTGACCTTCACCGTGCGCGGGGTCTCGCCGTCGTTCAGCGCGGTCACTCCGGTGATCGAGAAGGTCTCGGTGCCGGTGAGGCCGAGCGACTCGGCGGTGGCGTCGACCGGGAACTGCAACGGCAGGACGCCCATGCCGATCAGGTTCGACCGGTGGATGCGCTCGTACGACTCGGCGATGACCGCCTTCACACCGAGCAGCATGGTGCCCTTGGCCGCCCAGTCCCGCGACGAGCCGGAGCCGTACTCCTTGCCGGCCAGGATGACCAGCGGCACCCCCGCCTCCTGGTACGCGGTGGAGGCGTCGTAGATGGTGGTGTGCCCGCCGGTCAGGTGGTTGACCGTGAACCCGCCCTCCACACCCGGGACGAGCTGGTTGCGCAGCCGGATGTTGGCGAACGTGCCCCGGATCATCACCTCGTGGTTGCCCCGGCGCGAGCCGTACGAGTTGAACTCGTGGCGCGGCACGCCGTGCTCGGCGAGGTACGTGCCGGCGGGGGAGTCGGCCTTGATCGAGCCGGCCGGGGAGATGTGGTCGGTGGTGACCGAGTCGCCCAGCTTGGCCAGCACCCGGGCGTCGGTGATGTCCCGCACCGGCTGCGGCTCCTGCCGCATGCCCTCGAAGTACGGGGGCTTGCGGACGTAGGTGCTCTCGCCCTCCCAGGCGAACGTGTCGCCGGTCGGGGTCGGCAGCGACTGCCACCGCTCGTCGCCGGCGAACACGTCCGCGTACGCCGCGCTGAAGCCGGTCGCGCCGATCGCGCTGGCGATGACGTCCTGGATCTCGGCGCTGTTCGGCCAGATGTCGCGCAGGAAGACGGGGTTGCCCTCGCTGTCCTCGCCGATCGGCTCGTTGGCCAGGTCGATGTCCATCGTGCCGGCGAGCGCGTACGCGACCACCAGCGGCGGGGACGCCAGGTAGTTCATCTTGACGTCCGGGTTGATCCGGCCCTCGAAGTTCCGGTTGCCCGACAGCACCGAGACCACCGCGAGGTCGCCCTCGTTCACGGCGGCGGAGACCTCCTCCGGCAGCGGGCCGGAGTTGCCGATGCAGGTGGTGCAGCCGTAGCCGACCAGGTTGAAGCCGAGCTTGTCCAGGTAGGGCGTGAGGCCGGCGCGGTCGTAGTAGTCCATCACGACCTTGGAGCCAGGCGCGAGGGTGGTCTTTACCCACGGCTTGCGGGTCAGGCCCTTGTCGACCGCGTTGCGGGCCAGCAGGGCCGCCCCGATCATCACCTGCGGGTTGGAGGTGTTGGTGCAGGAGGTGATCGCGGCGATCACGACGGCACCGTGGTCCAGCTCGTACTCCACGCCGTCGGTGCCGGTGACCCGGACCGGGTTGCTGGCCCGGCCGCCCGAGCCCACGGCGGCGGCGACCAGGTCGCGCGGCTCGTCGGCCGGGTCGCTGAAGTCGTTGGCGGGCGGGTCGCTGGCCGGGAACGACTCGGCGCTGGCCTCGTCGGCCGGGCCGTTGGCGCCCTTGGGCAACTGCTCGCGGGCGACCCCGGTCCCGCTGGCGACCTTCGCGCCGGCGCCGTCGGTGACGTAGTCGGTCAGCGCCGAGCGGAACAGCGTCTTGGCGCTGCCCAGGGGCACCCGGTCCTGCGGGCGCTTCGGGCCGGCGAGGGACGGCTCGATGGTGCTCAGGTCGAGTTCGAGGCGCTCCGAGTAGTCCGGCTCGGCGGCCGGGTCGTGCCAGAGGCCCTGCTCCTTGGCGTACGCCTCGACGAGCGCGACCTGCTGCGGGTCGCGGCCGGTCAGCTCCAGGTAGCGGACGGTCTCGGCGTCGATCGGGAAGATCGCCACGGTGGAGCCGTACTCGGGGGACATGTTGCCGATGGTGGCCCGGTTGGCCAGCGGCACGGCGCTCACGCCGGGGCCGTAGAACTCGACGAACTTGCCGACCACGCCGTGCTTGCGCAGCATCTCGGTGATGGTGAGCACCAGGTCGGTGGCGGTGGTGCCGGCCGGCATCTCGCCGTGCAGCTTGAAGCCGACGACCCGCGGGATCAGCATGCTGACCGGCTGGCCGAGCATCGCGGCCTCGGCCTCGATGCCGCCGACGCCCCAGCCCAGCACGCCCAGGCCGTTGACCATCGTGGTGTGCGAGTCGGTGCCGACCACGGTGTCCGGGTACGCCTGGCCACCCCGCTGCATGATCGTGCGGGCCAGGTACTCGATGTTGACCTGGTGCACGATGCCGGTGCCCGGCGGGACGACCTTGAACTCGTTGAACGCGGTCTGGCCCCAGCGCAGGAACTGGTAGCGCTCCTTGTTGCGCTCGTACTCCAGCTCGACGTTGCGCTCGAAGGCGTCCGCGCGGCCGAACAGGTCGGCGATGACGGAGTGGTCGATGACCAGCTCGGCGGGGGCCAGCGGGTTGACCTTGGTGGCGTCGCCGCCGAGGTCGCGGACCGCCTCGCGCATGGTGGCCAGGTCGACCACGCACGGTACGCCGGTGAAGTCCTGCATCAGCACCCGCGCCGGGGTGAACTGGATCTCCACGCTCGGGTCGGCGGTCGCGTCCCAGCCGCCGAGCTGGCGGATGTGATCGGCGGTGATGTTCGCGCCGTCCTCGGTCCGCAGCAGGTTCTCCAGCAGGATCTTCAGGCTGTAGGGGAGCCGTTCGTGTCCCTCCACCTTGCTGATCTTGAAAATTTCGTAGCTCGCGTCTCCGACGCGTAGCTGGGTCTTCGCACCGAAGGTGTCGAGGCTCGCCACGTCGTACTCCTTCACACCAGCGACCGTGAGTAGTCCTGAGCAGTCTGTCGCACCGGCCGGGGCGACGCCCCGGTTAGGTGACACTTACTGGGTTCTCGTATCTAACAAAACCGTACGTCCGTCTTGCTATTCGCGCAACCTCGGGCCAGGCTTCGGGACGCGGTTGTGCGGCCACCCGGGTGGACGGGCCCCGGCGGCGAGGGGCCGGGGCCCCAGTGCCCGGGTAGGGTTCGAGGCCGGACCTGAAGGGGTGGGCCGTGGTCGACGTACAGCACTGGCTGACCGCGCTGCCCCCGGTCGCGGTCTATCTGATCGTCGCCGGGGTGATCGGCGTGGAGAGCATGGGTGTTCCACTGCCCGGCGAGATCGTGCTGGTCAGCTCCGCCCTGCTCGCCGCCACCGGGTTAGTGGAACCGGAGTGGGTGGCCACCGCCGCGGTGTTCGGCGCGATCGTCGGCGACTCGATCGGGTACGCGGTGGGCCGCCGGGGCGGCCGGCCGCTGCTCGCCCGGCTGGGCCGGCGCTTTCCGAAACACCTCGGCCCCGCGCAGCTCGCCCACGCCGAGCAGAGTTTCGTCCGGTACGGCGTGTGGGCGGTCTTCTTCGGCCGGTTCGTGGCGCTGCTGCGCATCCTCGCCGGCCCCCTCGCCGGCGCGCTGCACGTGCCGTACCGGCGGTTCCTACTGGCCAACGCGGCCGCCGGCCTGGTCTGGGCCTTCGGCACCACCTACCTGCTCTACACCGTGGGCCGGGCCGCCGAGCACTGGCTCAAGGACATCTCCTGGGCGGGGCTGGTCCTCGCCGTCCTCACCGGCCTGGCCAGCACCTGGTGGCTGCGGCGGCGGGTCCGCGCCCTGGAGCAGGCGGAGACGTTTGGCGAGGCCGAGCCGGTCGACGCGACCGCCGACCGCTGACCCGGCCGGATCAGTCGCCGGTCACGTCCCGGCCCACCGCGCACCCGGCCACCACCGGCGGTGAACGTCACCGTTTCCACGACCCGACGACCGCCGTAGGGCCGGTGAGCCGGCCGGCCTCGATCATCGGGTCATCGGGCCAGCAGGGGCGCGACCACGTCGATCCGGTTCGTCCAGACCCCACCCGTCCAGCCCGGCGGGAGCGCGTCGACGTCGTCCGGGTCGTCGAAGCCCTCCGAGAACTCGCCCGACCCGTTGACCAGGATCACCCGGGTGTCCGCCTTGCGCATCCGGGCGACGAACCGGTTCGGCCAGCCCCACAGCAGCCGCCCGTAGCGCTCGGGCAGGTGCAGTTGCCGATGGTGGCAGGCGTCGGGGACGTGCCCGGTCCATCCGCCCGCGAGGTACGGCACGAGGCAGTCCTGCATGATCTTTTTCGAGGTGACCCGGACGTCGGGCAGCCGGGCGGCGAACGCGGCCACCGCCAGGTCGCCGCCGTAGACGGTGAGAGTACGCCGCCGCTGCTCCGGCAGCCTCGCCAGGAGGTCGGCCAGCGCCTCGCCCTCGGCGGCCCGCTCGACCTTGAGGTGGAGCAGCAGTTCCCGGCCGGGAAACTCGGCCAGCACCTCCTCGACCGTCGGGAGCAGGCCGAACCCCCTGCCCCGGAACGGGAAGGTCTTCCCGCCGTCGCTGGTGTAGCCGTAGCCGAGGTCGAGCTCGCGCAGCTCGGCGAGAGTGTGGTCGCGGACCGCCCCGGTGCCGTCGGTGCGGCACTGCAACGTCGCGTCGTGGAAGACGGCCAGGTGGCCGTCCCGGGTGGCCTGCACGTCGAACTCCACCAGGTCGGCGCCCGCCGCGAACGCCGCCCGCATCGACGCGAGGGTGTTCTCCAGGTACGGGTGCTCGGGCGCGTGGATGCGCTCGGCGGTGCAGGTGTCGTTGGTGACGCCGGCCAGGTCGAAGGTCTGGGCCAGCCCGCGGTGCGCCAGCAGGAACGGCCGCCCCGGTGGCGGGTCGGCCAGTGTGGAGCTGTTGCCGACGTACAGGCCTGCGGCGGCCAGCAGCACGACGGCGAGCGCGGCTGCGAGCCGGCGTCGCCACCGTCGGCCGCGGTCCGGCCGGCTGCCGCCGGACCCGCTGTCACCCGGTCCGCCGCGCCCCGGTGCTGCCATCTCCCGTTCGGTCACCGGGGCAGCCTGCCAGCGGCACGGTCCACCCGGAAGCGGCGAAGGACGTAGCCGCCGTCGGCCTTTGGTACCTGGTGCTGCCGCCCGCCCGGCGCGGGTCGCGCCGGTCAGCGCCCGTCGGCCACGTCCCGGACGAGCAACGCGGCCTGGGTGCGGCTGCTGACCGCCAGCTTCGCCAGCAGGTTGCTGACGTGGGTCTTGACCGTGCGCTCGGTCAGCGTGAGCGCGCGGGCGATCTGCTGGTTCGCCATCCCGCGCCCGAGGAGGGACAGCACCTCCCGTTCCCGGGTAGTCAAGGTGGCCAGCCGCGCCTCCGCGTCCGGCGGTCGGCCCACGCCGGACCGTCCGGCCGCCGGCCACAGCGTCCCCGCCGCCGAAGCGCTGAGCGCGGTCACCCCGGCGTGCGCGCCGCGCACCGCCGCGGCGAGTTCAACCCCGGTCGCGTCCTTGAGCACGAAGCCGTCCGCGCCGGCCGCCAGTGCCCGGTGGATCTCCTCGGCGCGCCCGACGGTGGTGAGCATCAGCACCCGGGCGGCGCACGCCGGGTGCCGTTCGCGCAGCTGCCGTAGAATCCCGACGCCGTCGCAACCCGGCAGGTACAGGTCGAGCAGGACCACGTCCGCAGCGTTCGGCCGCCGGGCGAACAATTCGAGCAGCGCGGCTCCGTCCGGCAGCTCGGCCACGACTTCGATGTCCGGCTGGGCGCCGAGGATCAGGCTCATGCCCTCCCGGACCAGTGCCTGGTCGTCGACGACGGCGAGCCGGATCATCGGCCCATGATAAAGGCGAGGAGGCGGCATGATCTGGCGGCCCGGCGGCCACTGGCAGCGCACCGTCGACGTCGCCCTCGGTGTCGCCCTGGCCCCCCTCTTCCTGGTCTCCGGCACGGTGGTCTCGGCCCCGCTCGCCGTGGCCCAGCTGCTTCCCCTCGCCTGGCGGCGGCGCGCGCCCCAGACGGTGCTGGCCTTGGTCGGCGCCGCCACGGCGGCGCACACCCTGGCGGGCATGGCCCGGTCGATCGGCTTCCTGCCGGTGACGCTGGCCCTGTACGCGGCGGCGACCCACCGGTCACCGTGGATCCGCTGGGGGATGTGCGGCGCGGTCGCGGCGGTGGTCGCCGCCGCCAGCGCCCGCCGGCACGGGCTCGTCGAGGGCGGCCTGTTCGCCGCCGCCGTCTGCGTCGTCGCCTGGCTCGCCGGCGTCGAGCGGGGGGAGCACCTGCGTGAGCGCACCGCGTACGTCGCCGAGAACGCCCGGCTGCGCTGGGAGCAGACCCTCGCGCGGCAGGCCGCCGATGTCGCGACGGAGCGGGAACGGCTCAACCGCCGGTTGCACGACACCCTCGCGCACACCGTCACGGTCATGGTGGTGCAGGCCGAGGCGCTGCGGTCGACCGCCCCGCTGGCCCCGACCGACCTGACCCGCCTCGACCGGGTGCTGGCTGCAGGGCGGGTGGCGCTCGCGGACGTCCGCGCCGCCCTGGCCGACCAGCCCGAGCCGGACCCGGCCGCCACACTCGCCGACCGGCTCCGGGCGCTGCGCGAGGCCGGTCTCCGGCTGCCTTCGGCGCTGCCAGACGGGCTGGACGACCTGCCGGCGCCGGTGCGGGCGCTCGCCCACCGGCTGATCGGGGAGACCGCCACGAACGCGCTGCGCCACGACGGCGTCGGCAGCCGCCTGGACATCGCCGTGGACCGCGCCGACGACGTGCTGACGGTGGCCCTGACCAGCAGCGCCGGCCGTGACGTCGGTGGTGACGCCGGCGCGCCGGCCCCGCGTGGCCCGGCGGGCTTCGGCCTGCGCAGCCTCGCCCGGGACGTCACGGCGCACGGCGGTACGCTGCGACACGGCCGGTCCGACGGCTCCCGCTGGCGGGTCGTCGCCACCCTTCCGCTGAGCCCGCCGCCTGGCTGAGCCCGCCGCGCCGTCGCCGGCTCAGCCGGGACCGCTGTACGGCGTGGAGTCGACGGCGCCGGTGGCGGTGGCCTCCGCGTGCCGGTTGCGCAGCCGGGCCCGGATCTCCTCCGGGGTGTACGCCCGTCGCCGCCGCTCGGCGCGGGCGACGACCACCCCGGTCGCCGCGACACCCGCGAGACCGGCCAGCCCGAGCACCTTCCACCACCGCATCCGTCGCCGCATGCGCCTAGGGTAGACCCCCATGAGCGAGCAGAGCACCGGCGACGGGGTGACGGCATGAGCATCGGCCTGGACGAGGCCGTGGAGCTGACCCGCACCGGCGACGTGTGGGTGTTCCGTGGTCGCAGCGTGCCCGACCGCGCCATCCAGCTCACCACCAACAGCCCGGTCAACCACGTCGGCATGGCGGTGGTCCTGGACGACATGCCGCCGCTGATGTGGCACGCCGAACTGGGCCGGTCGCTGCCGGACATGTGGACCGGCACCCACCAGCGCGGAGTGCAGCTACACGACCTGCGGGACGCGGTCTGCGTCTGGGCCAACCGGTACGGCCAGCGGGCCTGGCTGCGCCAGCTCGAACCATCCGCCGACGCGGCGATGGAGCAGGCCGTGCTGCGCACCGTCGCCCGCCTCGACGGCACGCCGTTCCCGTCGACCGCCCAGCTTGCCTGGCGCTGGGCGCGGGGCCGGGTGCCGCAGGTGCGGCTCCCGGTGCCCCCGCCGGGGCGGCGGGAGCGGGGAGCCAGCCGGGCGGTGCTGCCGGGCGGGGCCGCGGTGCGGGACCGGGCACTGGAGACGGCGTAC
Organism: Micromonospora sp. KC207; assembly: GCF_004348615.1. Taxonomy (NCBI): domain Bacteria; kingdom Bacillati; phylum Actinomycetota; class Actinomycetes; order Micromonosporales; family Micromonosporaceae; genus Micromonospora; species Micromonospora sp. KC207. Next base: position 9,140 of record NZ_SMKJ01000052.1, on the reverse strand, counting down.
TGCGCCGAGGTGGTCGCGGTGACGTACGAGGCGATGGGCCTGTTGTCGGCGGGCCGCCGTCCGAACTGGTACGACCCGGGCCGGTTCTGGAGCGGCGACGACCTCGGGCTGACCGGCGGTGCCCAGCTCGGTGTCGAGATCGAGGTCCACATCCCGCCACGGTGAGCAGCGATCGCGGTGCGCGGTGCGACAGCTTCTCTTTCGCCCCCTCGGTGGTGTCGTTCGTCGGCGCGCCCCCGGACTGACAGGAGCGTGAGCTGGTCGTGGCACACGCTGTGATCGAAAACGTGCAGCCGGTCTCGGCGTTGCTCACCGGGGTCGCCGTGTGAGAGTTCCTGGACGGCCGAGGACGGCGGGTTCCGGGCGGGCGGTACCGTTACCCACTGCGGTGTACCGACGGGGGCCCGCCATCTGTACGGTGATCGCACCGCCTGACGGCGTCGCGGTGACCTGCGGATGTGCATGGCATCGACGAGAACCGGGGCTCATCGAACTGTTAGGACGGTTCAGTGATGCTCCGGCTCTTTCCGACCTTGCTGTTGATCGCTACGCTCGCCGGGCGGGACCGAGAGGAGGGACATGTCGGGCACACGTCGCGTGCGACCCACCTCCGGGGCCAGCACGGCCATCGCCAATTCGCCCTGGATCGTGGTCTCGGTCGGGGTGGTGGTGATGGTGGTGTTGCTGTTCGTGGCGCTCGGCACGTATCGCACCCGGGGTCCCGTCGGTGAGGCGTTTCCGGCCCCGGAATGGACGATGCCGCAGCCGACGATACCGCTGCCGACGCTGCCACCGACGGTGAGCCGGTCGGTGACGGAGTCGCCCGCGCCGGTGGTGCCGGGCCTGTCCCCGCGCTCGTCCCCGTCGCCCACCACCGCGCGGCCCACCAAGCCCGTTTCCAAACCGAGCGGTGGGAGTCGCTCCGCGTCCCCGCCGGCTTCGCCGGCCCAGCCGGCGCCGCCGGCCCCGCCGTTCACCGGCGCATACCGGGTGCTGGAGACCTTCGACGGGGCGTTCATCGGCGAGGTGCTGGTTCGTAACGTGTCCCGGTCGTCCCAGGGCTGGACGGTCCGGATGACCTTCCCGTACGCCAATCTGGTCACCGCCTGGATCGAGGGCGCTCCGCAGGGCCGGATCAGCCGCTCGGGCGACACCTGGACCTTCACCAGCGGCGTCGACCTGAACCCGGGGGCCTCGGTGCCGCTGAGGTTCCACTACGACCGAACCCGGGCGACCCGGCCGACGGCCTGCACCGTCGGTGTTGCGGGCTGCTCGGGCATCCGCTGAGCGAACCCTCGCGACCACCGGCCGGTGGCCGGGTCCTTTCCGCGCCGTGCGGACGCGCTTGCAAGATGATTGCTTTGTTGCGACTGGGTTTGCAAGGCATTGCAGAACGTTTCGGCAAGGGCTAGCGTGCGGGCCAATCACGACCAGAGGAAGGCCGTCGATGAAACCCCCGCCGATGTCCCGTAAGGCGATGCTCGCCTTGGTCTTCACCCTCACCTTCGCCCTCGTCGGCACCCCCGTCGCCGTGCGCCAGCTCGGTGGCGACGTCGCCGGGCGCGGCACCGGCGCCGACCCCCTCGCCGCCGGGGCGGTGCAGTGGCGCTCCGAGCCCTCCGCCGAGGCCCTGCTCTCCGCCGGTTCCGACGGCGCCAGGGCCGAGCAGTTCTACTTCGTCCTGCCGGACCGGTTCGCCAACGGCGACCCCCGCAACGACTCCGGCGGCCTGACCGGGGACCGGCTGGTTACCGGCCTCGATCCCACCGACAAGGGCTTCTACCACGGCGGCGACCTCAAGGGTGTCATCGACAGGCTCGACTACATCCAAGGGCTGGGCACGACGGCCATCTGGCTCGCCCCGGTCTTCAAGAACCGGCCCGTGCAGGGCACCGGCGAGGACGTCTCCGCCGGCTACCACGGGTACTGGATCACCGACTTCACCCAGGTCGACCCGCACTTCGGCACCAATGGGGAGCTGAAGAGGCTGGTCAGGCTCTCGCACCAGCGGGGTATCAAGGTCTATCTCGACGTCATCGTCAACCACACCGCCGACGTCATCAAGTACGCCGAGGACAAGTACGCGTACATCGACAAGAAGACCGCGCCGTACACCGACGCGCAGGGGCGGGCCTTCGACGACCGCAACTACGCCGACGGCACCCGCGAGTTCCCGACGGTGAACGCCGACTCCTTTCCGTACACCCCGACCTTCGACAGCCCCGCCGACGCGAAGGTGAAGGTCCCGGCGTGGCTCAACGACGCCACCATGTACCACAACCGGGGCGACTCGACCTTCGCCGGCGAGAACAGCGAGTACGGCGACTTCTTCGGCCTGGACGACCTGTGGACCGAGCGACCCGAGGTGGTCGAGGGCCTCACCAAGGTCTACGGCGACTGGATCGGCGCCACCGGCGTCGACGGGTTCCGGCTCGACACCGTCAAGCACGCCAATCTGGAGTTCTGGCCGCAGTTCAGCCGGGGCATCGAGCGGGCGGCGGAGGCCGCCGGCAAGAAGGACTTCTTCATGTTCGGTGAGGTCTACAGCGCCGACCCGGAGATCACCTCCAACTACGTGCGGCGCGGCGGCCTGCCGGCCACCCTCGACTTCGCCTTCCAGGAGGCCGCACGCGGCTACACCGCCGCCGGCGGTTCCGCGAAGGCGCTCGCCGACGTGTACGCCCGCGACGACCTGTACGCCTCCCGGGACACCGACGCCAACCGGCTGACCACCTTCCTCGGCAACCACGACATGGGCCGGATCGGCGCGTTCATCGCCGCCTCCGGCGGGGACGACGCCGCGCAGCTGCGCCGCGCCAAGCTCGCCCACCAGCTGATGTTCCTCACCCGGGGGCAGCCGGTGGTGTACTCCGGCGACGAGCAGGGCTTCACCGGCCCCGGCGGCGACAAGGACGCCCGGCAGGACATGTTCGCCTCGCGTACGCCCGACTACCTCGACGACGACCTGATCGGCACCGACCGCACCCACGCCGCCGACCAGTACGACCCGACGCACCCGCTGTACCGCACCATCGCCGAGCTGGGCGCGCTGCGCCAGGCCCATCCGGCGCTGCGCGACGGCGTCCAGGTCACCCGGTACGCCTCCGACGGCCCCGGCGTCTTCGCGTTCTCCCGCGTCGACCCTCGCCAGCGTGTCGAGTACGTCGTCGCCGTGAACAACGCCGCCACCGCGCAGACCGCCACCGTGGACACCTGGTCGGCCGGCACCGGGTTCGCCGGGATACACGGCGCCACCGACACGCCGAGCGCCGGGGCGGACGGCAGGCTGACCGTCACCGTGCCGGCGCTGTCCGCCGTGGTGTACCGGGCCGCCAGGGCCATCCCGCAAGCCGCCGCGAAGCCGGCGATCGCCATCATCGCCCCTGCCCCGGACGCGCCGGTGGCCACCCGGGCCGCCGTCACCGTCCAGGTCACCGGCGACCCGCTGGCCACCGTCACCGTCGCCGCCCGGGTCGCCGGCGGCCGGTGGACGCTGCTGGGCAGCGCCCACTCCGCACCGTACACAGTGCACCACGACCTGACCGGGCTGGCCGGTGGGACGAAGGTCGAGTACAAGGCGGTCGTCCGCGACGGCCGGGGGCGCGTCGCCGGCACCCGGTCCACCGCCACCGTCGGCACCCCCGCCCAGAGTGCCTCGCGGGACTGGTTGGTGGTGCACTACCAGCGCCCGGCCGGCGGGTACGACGACTGGGGCCTGTACGCCTGGGGCGACATCGACCCCGCGTACGCCACCGAGTGGCCCAAGGGACAGCCGTTCGCGGGCGAGGACTCCTTCGGCCGGTTCGCCTGGGTGAGGCTCAAGCCCGGCGCGAAGTCCGTCGGGTTCCTCGTGGTCGACTCCGCCGGCAACAAGGACGTCGCCGCCGACCGGACCGTCGACGTCGCGGCGACCGGCGAGGTCTGGGTGAAGCAGGGCGACGCCGCTCTCTACCCGACCCGGCAGGCCGCCACCGGCGAGCCGGAGCCGCCCGTCGACGAGAACACCGCGCTGATCCACTACCGCCGCGCCGACAACAACTACGACGGCTGGGGCCTGCACCTGTGGGACGGCGCGGCCAACCCCACCGAGTGGTCCAGCCCGCTGCGACCGGAGAAGGTCGACGCCTTCGGCGCGGTCTTCCGGGTGCCGCTGGCCGCCGGGGCGACCGGCCTGAGCTACATCATCCACCACGGCGACACCAAGGACCTGCCGGAAGACCAGCGGCTGGACTTCGCCACCGCCGGGCGTCAGGTGTGGCTGCTCGCCGCCACGCCGGGCCGGCTGCTGCCGGCTACCTCGTCCGGGGTATCCAGGGACGTGGACATCACCAAGCAGCGGGCGCAGTGGATCGACCGGTCCACCGTCGCCTGGCAGACTCCCGACACCGACGGCAGGACGTACGCGCTGGTGTCCGCCCCGGCCGGCGGGCTGACCATCGCGGACGGGGAGCTGTCCGGGACGTACACCTCGCTGCCGCTGCGGGCGCAGCGCAACGGGCTCACCGAGGCCCAGCGCGCGCGGTTCCCGCACCTGTGGGCGCACCGGGCCTTCGCCCTCGACCGGGGCGACCTGGCGAGCGTGCCGGCGGCGCTGCGCGGGCAGCTCGTGGTGACCGAGCGGGACGCGGCCGGCGCGCTGCTCGGCGCGACCGGGGTGCAGATTCCCGGCGTGCTCGACGACGTGTACGCCGCCGCGACCGGCGCGCGGCTCGGCCCCACCTTCGCCGGCCGGGTGCCCACCCTGTCGGTCTGGGCGCCCACCGCCCAGACGGTGGCGCTGGAACTGTCCGACACCCCGACCGCCGCGCCGCGGGTCGTGGCGATGCGCCGCGACGACCGCACCGGCGTGTGGACGGTGCGCGGCGAGCGTGGCTGGACCGGCAAGTACTACCGGTACCGGGTGTCCGCGTGGCAGCCGGCGGCGCAGCGGGTGGTCACCACCTCGGTGACCGACCCGTACTCGGTTGCCCTCGCCCCGGACTCCACGCACAGCCAGATCGTCGACCTGGCCGACCCGGCCCTCGCGCCGGCCGGCTGGGCGAGCCTGCGCAAGCCGGCGGCCGTGCCCCCGGCGCAGGCGCAGATCCAGGAGGTCTCCGTCCGGGACTTCTCCAGCGCCGACACCACCGTGCCGGCGCAGCAGCGGGGAACCTACCTCGCCTTCACCGACCCGGACACGGCCGGCATGAGGCACCTACGGTCGCTCGGCGACGCCGGGGTCGACTATCTGCACCTGCTGCCGGCGTTCGACTTCGCCACCATCCCCGAACGCCGGGCCGACCAGAAGCAGCCGGCCTGCGACCTGGCGAAGCTGCCCCCCGACTCCGACGAGCAGCAGAAGTGCGTCGCGGCGGTGGCCGAAACCGACGGCTACAACTGGGGGTACGACCCGCTGCACTACACCGTGCCGGAGGGCGGCTACGCCGTCGACCCGGCCGGGGCGCGGCGTACCACCGAGTTCCGGCAGATGGTGGCCGGCGTCAACGGCGCCGGGCTGCGCGTGGTGATGGACGTCGTCTACAACCACACCTCGGCCGCAGGCGTCGACCCGAAGTCGGTGCTCGACCAGATCGTGCCCGGCTACTACCACCGGTTGCTCGACGACGGCGCCGTCGCCAACTCGACCTGCTGCGCCAACACCGCCCCCGAGCACGCCATGATGGGCAAGCTGGTGGTGGACTCCCTGGTCACCTGGGCCCGGATGTACAAGGTGGACGGCTTCCGGTTCGACCTGATGGGCCACCACCCGAAGGCGAACATCCTGGCCGTGCGCAAGGCGCTCGACGAGCTGACCGTCGCCCGCGACGGCGTGGACGGGAAGAAGATCCTGCTCTACGGCGAGGGCTGGAACTTCGGCGAGGTCGCCGACGACGCCCGGTTCGTGCAGGCCACGCAGGCCAACATGGCCGGCACCGGGATCGGCACCTTCAACGACCGGCTGCGCGACGCGGTGCGCGGGGGCGGGCCGTTCGACGCCAACCCCCGGGTGCAGGGCTTCGCCTCCGGCCTCTTCACCGACCCCAACGGCGACCCGGTGAACGGCTCGGCCGCCGAGCAGAAGGCCCGGCTGCTGCACGCCCACGACCTGATCAAGGTCGGGCTGGCCGGCAACCTGCGCGGGTACCGGTTCACCGACTCGTCGGGGCGGCGGGTGACCGGCGCGCAGGTCGACTACAACGGCTCGCCGGCCGGCTACACCGCCGCGCCGGGGGAGGCGGTCACCTACGTCGACGCGCACGACAACGAGATCCTGTACGACGCGCTGGCGTACAAGCTCCCGCAGGCCACCTCGGCGGCGGACCGGGCTCGGATGCAGGTGCTCGCCCTCGCCACGGTGGTGATGGGGCAGGGGACCGGTTTCGTGACGGCCGGCTCGGAGCGGCTGCGGTCGAAGTCGCTGGACCGCAACTCGTACAACTCCGGCGACTGGTTCAACCAGATCCGCTGGGACTGCGCCCAGGGCAACGGCTTTGGCGCCGGCCTGCCGCCAGAGCAGGACAACCGGGACAAGTGGCCGTACGCCAAGCCGCTGCTGGCCGATCCGGCGCTGGTTCCGGACTGCACGGCGATCAACCTGGCCGACGCCCGGTACCGGGAGCTGCTGAAGATCCGGGGCTCCTCGCCGGTCTTCGGGTTGACCACGGCGGAGCAGGTGCAGAAGCGGGTCGCCTTCCCGCTCTCCGGCGCGGGGGAGACCCCCGGTGTGCTCACCATGACGCTGGACGGCCGGGGCCTCGACGAGCGGTGGACGTCGGTGACGGTGGTCTTCAACGCCACCGGCGAGACGGCGTGGCAGCGGCTGACCGGGCTGCGCGGGGCGGACGTCGCGCTGCATCCGGTGCTGCGGGCCTCGGCGGACGAGGCGCTGCGGACGGCGTCCTTCGACCGGGCCAGCGGCACGTTCACCGTGCCGGCCCGCAGTGTGGCGGTCTTCGTCCAACGGTAGGTGTCACACGTGTCCGGCCCCCTCCCGCCGAGCGGAAGGGGGCCGGGCCGTCCTTTGTGTCAGCCGATGCCCTGTCTTCAGTTGGCGCAGCCGGTGACGTTGGTGCAGTTGCGGGGTTCGTTCTTCTTGATGATGGTCTTGTCGTCGAGGTTGACGGTGGCGTTGTTGGCGTTGAAGATGCCGCCCGCGCCGGCGGTTTCGGCGGCGAAGTTGCCGACGATCTTGCTGTGGCGGATGGTGAGGACGGCGTTGTTGTCGTTGTAGATGGCGCCGCCCTGTTCGGCGTGGTTGCCCTTGAACTCGCTGTCGTAGAGGTTCAGGGCGCCGCCGTTGAACAGGCCGCCGCCGTTGTCGCCGGCGGTGTTGTCGGCGAAGACGGCGTGCCTGATGGTGGCGATGTTGGTGCTGTTGTTGAAGACGCCGCCGCCGTCGTCGGTGGCCTTGTTCTCGGCGATGACGACGTACTCCAGCAGCATGGTGGAGTTGCCGTCGTTGTGGATGCCGCCGCCGTCGTCGCAGGCGGTGTTGTGGGCGATCTTGGTGCGGGTGACGGTGAGGTGGGCGTCGTCGTCGCTGTGGATGCCGCCGCCGTCGTTGCTGGCCTTGTTGTTGGTGATCTGGCTGTAGGTGATGGTGGCGATGCCGTCGGCCTCGTTGGCGATGCCGCCGCCGTTGCCGCTGACCGCGCTGTTGCCGGTGGCGGTGTTGTTGTCGATGCGGGTGTCGTGGACGGTCAGTTCGCCTTCGTTGTAGATGGCGCCGCCGTTGCCGCCGTTGCCGACGCCGCGGGCGTGGTTGTTGGCGAGGATGCTCTTGTCGATCTCGACCTTGCCGAAGTTGGCGATGGCGCCGCCGTTGCCTTCGGTGCCGACGCCGGTGGCCCGGTTGTCGATCAGCTTGGTGTGCTTCAGGGTGGCCTCGCCGCCCTCCTGCACCAGCAGGGCCCCGCCGTTGGCGCCGCTTGGCGGCGGCGGGGGCGCGGTGATCTGGCCGCCCTTGAGGGTGAGGTCCTTCAGCGTCAGATCGCCGCCGGAGGCGACGGTGAAGAACCGGAACAACTCGCTGCCGTCGTGGAACAACGTCGAGTTGTTGCCCAGGATCGTGATGCGCTGGTCGATGACGGGGAAGGCGTTGTTGTCGGTCTGCTCGTTGAACTTGTACGTGCAGTCCTTGGCCAGCTTGAACACCCCGCCGTTGTCCTCGTTGGCCCTGTTCACCGCCTCGACCAGCACGTCGGTGTCACACGGCAGTTCCTTGGCGTCCTTGCCGTCCTCGTCCTTGCCGTCGCGACCGTCCCGACCGTCCCGACCGTCCCGACCGTCGCGGCCCTCCCGGCCCTCCCGGCCGTCCCGGCCGTCCTTGCCCTGCCAGTCCTTGCTGTCCTTGCCCTGCCAGTCCTTGTTCTGCCAGTCGTCCTGGCCACCGCGGGCGTCCTGGCCACCGCGGGCGTCCTGCCCCTCCTGGCCCTTGCCGGTTTCGCCCGCACGGTCGTCGCGACCGGCGGCGTCGTCCTTGGTGACCTGCTCGGCCGTGGACCACTTCAGGTCGGCGAGACGGTCGACCCCGACGGCGCCCGCGCTGCTCGCGGCGGCGACGCCGGCGAGGCTGACCACGCCGGTCAGCCCGGCGACGCCGGTGGCGAGCCACAGCTTGCGCCGGCTCTTCGGCGCGGTGTTCTCGGCGTTCTTGCGAAGGTAGTTGGACATCGGAGCTCTCTGCTCTCTCCTCGTACCAGACAGGGCTGCTCCGCCACCGCGGGCTGCCCTGGCTACAAATCGGTTGTAGCTACTGAGGCCCACCATATGAGAATCTTTTTCTCTTCAAGGCCATATCCGAAAGGAACCCACGTTAGGGGTATTCCGGGTCAAGGTGGGACGGTCCGGACGGCGAGGAGCGAGGTCCACAGTCGTGCCGAACCGGGGGCCTGCGTCACGAGCCGCCTCGACCGGCCCGGAACCCCACCACGGGCTGGCACCTTTCCGACCCCGATCGCCGGCGGACCGCCGCCCGCACGGAAGGGATCCCCTCCCTCGTGCCCGGGGAAGGGATCCCTTCGCTATGTGGTGGTTCAGTTGGCGCAGCCGGTGACGTTGGTGCAGTTGCGGGGTTCGTTCTTCTTGATGATGGTCTTGTCGTCGAGGTTGACGGTGGCGTTGTTGGCGTTGAAGATGCCGCCCGCGCCGGCGGTTTCGGC
>NZ_SMKJ01000526.1:0-2210 GCF_004348615.1 Micromonospora sp. KC207 | reverse complement strand
AGCACGCCCAGCAGCGGCCAGCGGATCACGATGCTCACGATCCAGGCGAGCGCGCTGGCCACGTTCGACAGCACCTGGACGAGGAAGAAGTCGGCGGCCCGCCCGGTACGCAACGCGATCAGCGCCGCCACGCAGACCGCGAGCAGCCCGATCAGCACCGAGCGCGGCCGGTCCCCCCGGCGCAGCCGCCAGCCCGCCAGGACCGTGCCGGTCAGCACGGCGGCGGCCACCCCACCGACCAGCGACTGCCCGGTGGCCAGCCAACCGACCGCGAACGCCACCGGCGGCAGCGTGGCATCCACCGCCCCGCGCCGCCCGCCGAGCAGATCGGCGAGGGACTCCGGCCGGTCGACCGGCGGCGACGGGACGGGGCGGGACGGCCCATCGGGCCCGGATGTGGCGGTCACCGGCAACCTCCTGTACGTCCGTCCCAACCTAGCCGCAGGGTGCCGGCGGGCCACCGGGGGACGCTCCCACGCGGGCCGCTACGGTGTGCGGGTGCGCGCGACGGCGAGGGGTTGGACGGCGGTCTGGTTGGTCGTACTGGCCCTGGCCCAGACAGCCGCCTTCGTCGTGGTGTGGCGCGCAGCCCTGCACACCGAGCTCGGCCAGTGGCTCGACACGGTCGCCCTCACCGGCAACCGGATCGGCCAGGACCGCATCGCCGAGCCGGTGAACCACATCCTCAACACGATGTCGGCGCTGTCGCTGCTGGTGGCGACGTCGGTGATCGGCTTCATCGCGCTCATCCGGCGGCGGGTCGCGCTGGCCATCACAGCCACCCTGCTCATCGCCGGGGCGAACGTGACCACCCAGCTGCTCAAGCACTCCCTGGTCCGGCCGGACTTCGGCATCGACCCCGAACGGGCCGCCGTCGGCAACAGCCTGCCCAGCGGGCACACCACCGTGGCGGCGTCCGTCGCCCTGGCGCTGATCCTGGTCCTCCCGCGCACGGTCCGGGTGCTCGGCGCGTTCGTCGGCACCGGATACGCGGCCCTGGCCGGCGTGGCAACCCTTTCCGCCGGCTGGCACCGGCCCAGCGACGCCGTGGCGGCGTTCCTCGTCGTCGGGGTCTGGGCGGCGCTGGCCGGGTTGCTGCTTCTGGTCACCCAACGGGAGCAGGCCCAGGTGGAGCCCGCCGACGCGCACCGCGTCGCCGCCATCGTGCTCGGCCTGGGCGGCACGATCGCCGTGGTGGCCTCGGCGCTGGCCCTGTCCTGGCTGGTCGACCTGCCCCAGCTCGACCCCGACGAGATGGGCCGGCGCTCGCTCTTCGTCGGCTACGTTGGCAGCGCCGCCGGCACCGCCGGGACGATGGCCGTGGTGGCGGCGCTGGTGCTCGCCGTCGTGCACCGCCTGGTGCCCCGCGTCAAGGGCTGACCGGCGTACGCGGCCGCCGCCCGGAGCCGACCACGGGAGGGGATCATGCGCATTGCCCACGACTACTCGGTGCGGGCGGCGTTCCGCGACGAGTGCGCGGCGCTGGGTGTCGTCCTGCGCGGGCTCACCCCCGCCGACCTGAGCCGGCCCACCGACTGCCCGCCCTGGGCGGTACGGGACCTGATCGCCCACGTCCGCACCGGCGCCGGCCGCCTCACCGGCATGCTCGCCGCCCCGGCCCCGCCCCGCGCCGAGGTGGACGCCGCCGGGTACTTCGGCGCGGCGAAGTTCACCCCGCAGGTCGACCGGGCCCGGGTCGACAGCGCCCGCCGTCAGGCCGGCGAGGCGACCGACCCGGCCGAGGTCGCCGCCGGGTTCGACCGGGCCTGGCGCGCGGCCGACGCCGCGGTGGCCCACCAGCCGCTCGATCGGGTAGTCCGCACCCGGCACGGCGACCCCATGGCCCTGACCGAGTTCCTGGTCACCCGGGTCGTGGAGGTCGGGGTGCACGGCCTGGACCTGGCCGCCGCACTGGGCCGCGAGCCGTGGCTGACCCCGACCGCGGCCGAGGTCGTCACGGCGCTGCTGACCGGCGGCCGGGCCGTGCCACCGGAGCTGGGCTGGGACCGGTTGGCGGTGGTCCGCAAGGCCACCGGCCGGGCATCGCTGACCGACTGGGAGCGGGCCGTGATCGGGGCGGCCGGGGTGCGCCTGCTCGCCTTCGGCGGCTGACCCGGGTTCGGGGGAGCCGCCCGCCCGCCGCCGGACGTCCGTCGCCGGCCGCCGGCTCGGCCCGGAGACGTACGGGCAGGCGGTGCGTGGGCGGGGAC
>NZ_SMKJ01000525.1:0-2222 GCF_004348615.1 Micromonospora sp. KC207 | reverse complement strand
GGCCGGGGCCGGCGAAGGCGCCGGGCACTCCGTGCCGGAACGACATGGCGTGCACCTTGCCGCCCCGCCGGACGGTGACGTCGAAGCGCCGGGAGAGGGCGTTGACGGCGGACGCGCCGACGCCGTGCAGGCCGCCGGAGGTCTTGTAGCCGGAGCCGCCGAACTTCCCGCCAGCGTGCAGGCGGGTGAGCACCAGCTCGACGCCGGAGATCCCGGACTTGGCGTGCACGTCGGTGGGGATGCCGCGGCCGTCGTCGTCGACCTGCACCGAGCCGTCGGCGTGCAGGATCACCTCGATGCGCGTGGCGTGACCCGCGACACCCTCGTCGGTGGAGTTGTCGAGGATCTCGTTGACGAGGTGACCCACGCCACGGCTGTCGGTCGAGCCGATGTACATGCCGGGACGCTTGCGGACGGCGTCCAAGCCCTCGAGATGCGTCAGGTCGTCGGCCCCGTAGAGCGTCTCAGGCTGTGCGGTCAACTGGTCGTACTCCCAGGTCTCGGCGGTGGTGGTGTCGCTCACCGGCTCGATCACCTCGCGCGGCGCGCCGCAGCGAGCCTAACCGGGAGGTGGGACAGGGCGCCGGCACCCCGCACTTCGGGCCGCGCCGCCGTCGGCGGGGGCCGTCGGACCCGGGCCTGCGGGCCCCGACACCGGGCGTCAACGCCGCCGGGTCCGCGGTTCATCCCGCCCCCGACGGTACGCGCCGCCGGCCGACGCCGCCCACCCCTGTCATTCCCGGGCCGCCGACCCGACCTCGGATCTCGGTTGCGCAGGGTGACCGCCCGTTGACGCCCGCCACACGGCCGTGATGTGATCACCACCTCGCAGAGACTTCCACATTTCCATGGATGGATGGCGTGCATGTCCGTATCCCGTCGTACCGCGCTCGCGGCGGTGCTGACCGTCGCGGCGGCGGCGCTGTCGACCGCCGTCGCGCCAACCGCCCCGGCGGTGGCCGGCCTCCCCACCGCGGCCGTGGCGCTCGGTGACAGCTTCATCAGCGGCGAGGGGGCCGGCTCGTACTCCCCGGTCGTCGACGTCAACGGCATCAGCCAGGGCTTTCCCGGCTGGGACGCGCCGAACAGCAACGCGTACTTCTGCCACCGCTCCCCCAACGCGTCGCTGTTCCAGGCCGATCTGCCGGGCATCACCGACCGGTTCAACCTGGCCTGCTCGGGTGGCCAGCCGTACGACATCGCCAGCGCCTCGGTCAACCGGACCCAGGGCCGCTCGGTCGCCTCGCAGCTCGACCAGCTCCGCGCGGTCGGTCAGACCCACGACATCGACCTGGTGCTGGTCGGTCTCGGCTCGAACAACAGTTCGTTCACCTTCGGCAGCGTGGCGGAGAAGTGCGCCAACCGGTTCATCGCCGACGCGTGGACCGGCTGGTGGGAGTTCTGGGCGTACCTGGGTGGGCCGGTGCCGCAGGAGCCGTGCACCGACGCCGACCTGGCCACCGCGGCCCAGTTCAGCGCCGCCACGGCGGAGACCACGGCGGCCGTACGGCAGCTTCTCGCCACCCTCGACCAGATCGACGCCGACGGCCAGCACCGGGTGGTCTTCCAGGACTACACCAACCCGCTGCCGTTCGACCTCGCCCCGAACTACTGGGAGGAGGACGGCCGGGCCGACGACCGGGACAAGTTCCGTGACCTCGGCGCCGAGCGGTACGCGGCCGGCTGCCCGATCCACCGCGCCAGCCTGGCGCCCGGGCACCGGTTCTCCACGGGTCTGGGCACCCTGGTCCGCTCGGTGCGCGACACCCTGGCCAGCGAGTTCCCGGCCGACGACCTAGTCTACCTGAATGTGCAGCGGGCGTTCGACGGTGCCCGGCTCTGCGAGCAGCCGACCAGCCCGTCAGGGGCGCTCGCCACGCCGATCCGGCTCATGGACGGCCCGAGCGGCACCTTCGTGACCAGCCTCGCGGGCAAAGACAAGATCGACATCGAGCGGATCGCGAACACCTGCGTGACGTACTTCCAGACCTGCCAGGAGTCGTGGCACCCGAACGTGGCCGGGCACAAGGCGCTGGGCCGGTGCCTGACCGGGGCGGCCGTCACCGGCGCCCGGGCGGTGGCCTGCGTCCGCGCGGGCGACGGAACGATCACCGTCAGCTGACCGGGAGTGCAAGGAGGGGCCCCTGTTACGCCTTCGGTATAGCAGGGGCCCCTTCCGCTCCTGGCGGCGCTGCTCCGAGCAGCTCAGTGCCGTGTACGCG
>NZ_SMKJ01000524.1:0-2249 GCF_004348615.1 Micromonospora sp. KC207 | reverse complement strand
GGACCGACCAGAGCAGCCGCCGCCACCACGGGCGGGCGGCGCGCAGGGCGGCGACGTACTCGCCGGCCAGGGCGGCGGCCCGGTCCGCCTGCTCGGTGGCGGCAGCGCCCGGCGCGAAGGCGAGTTGGTTGAGCAGCCCGGCCAGCTCCCCCAGGTCCGGCTGCGCGGCACCAGCGGCGCGCGCGTCCGCCAGGGAGTCGGCCAGGGCGGCGCGGGCCCGCTCCGCGACCTCCGTGGCGGCGAGGTCCCCGCCCACCGGCCGCCCGGCCAGCCGCAACGCGTCGGTGACCTCCCGCCAGGCGCCGGCGATCCGTCGGCCGGGGTCGCCCGTGGACAACCGGGCCCGGGACCGCGCCCGGCGCATCGCGACCAGCGCCGCCAGTGCCGCCCCCACCAGGAGCAGCAGGCCACCCGCGCCGCCACCGACCAGCACCGGGGTCGACAACCCGCCCGGGGTGACCGGCCGCCCCGGCGCGACCTGCGCCGGCGGGGTCCCGCTCGGCTCCAGGGTCGGCTCGGGCACCTCCGACGGCGGTGGGTCCTCCTGCGCCGGGCGGAAGTCCTCCTCCACCGGGCGCGGCTCGTCGTCGGGACGGGGCAGCGGGTCGAACGCCACCCACCCGAGGCCGGAGAAGAGCACCTCCGGCCAGGCGAACGCGTCGGCCGCCCGCACCGGCCCGTTCCCGGTGGAGGAGAAGCCGACCACCACCCGGGTGGGCAACCCGGACAGCCGACCCAGCACCGCGAACGCCGCCGCGAACTGCTCCGACGTGCCGCGCTGCCCGCCGCTGTCGCGCGGGCCGAAGAGGAAGAAGTTCAGGTTCGGGTACGCGTGGCCGCTCGGCGCGTCCGCCACCACCCGGTAGTGCTCGGCGAGGAACTGCTCGATCGCCGCCGCCCGCGCGTACGGGGCCCCGTTGTCCTCGGCGATCTGTGCGGCGAGCCGACGCACCGGGTCGGGCACCCCCTCGGCCACCCGCAGCACCCGGGCCACCTCGTGCCCGGCCGGCACGTTCGCCGTGGCGAGCAGGTTGTTGTCGGGCCGCTCCGCAGCCGAGGTGACCGTGTACCGCAGCCCCGGCGTCAGCCCCTCCGGCCGGATCAGCGTCCCCGTCAGCGGGTCGTACGCCACCCGGGCACCGCCGATCTCACGCGGGGTGGCCACGGCGGGCAGCAGCCGACCGCTCAGGTCCGCCACGGTGATCTCCTGCCGGACCGTCTGCACCGTGGCTCCCGGTGCGGGCTGCGCCGCCGGCAGGATCCGGCCGGCGTTGCGGTACGTCGCCCCGACCCGCCAGGTCACCCCGTCGTAGTCGCTGAGCACCGCGAGCCGGATCCGCACCGACCCGCCCCCGCCATCGCCGGGCGGGCCCCCGACGCCGCCCGGCGGGGCGTCGGGGCGCTCCGTGGCCACCTCCAGCAGCCTCTGCTGCGGGTTCAGCGCCCAGCCGGAGATCCGGATCAGCGGGTTCTCGTCCAACGACTCCACCCGCGGCGGCTCCACGTACCGGCGCGGGTCCACCGGGCGTTCGTCGACCCGGCCGGCCACCACCGGCCCGAGCAGAGCGGCCAGCCCCACCACCACGACGAGGCCGGCGGCGGCGGTCGCGGCCAGGCGTACCCGGACGGCGGCCCGCACCCCGGGAGCCAGCCCGGCGGTCGGGTCCGGGCCGCCCGCGCCCGGCCGCCCGGACGGCACCGCGAGCCCCAGCGCGGCAACCGCCGCGAACGCCACCGTCGGCCAGATCGCCGGATCGGCGTTCGGCCCGACCACGTACAGCGCCCCCGCGTAGAGCAGCGCCGGGGGAAGGTATCCCAGCAGCACCCGGCCGGCACGCAACGCCACCTCCGCGCCGGCCAGCCCGGCCAGCCACGCCGCGACCAGCGGCACCAGCACCGTGTCCGGGGTCGGCTCGACCGGGATCATCGCGGTCAGCAGCCGGGGGATGCCGTTGCGGGCCGCGTCCGCCGACACCTCCACCAGCGAGCCGGGCAACCCCGCCGCGTCGGCGGACACCCGCAACGACCACGCCGTGAAGCCGGCCAGGCCGGCCACCGACAGCGGGGCGACCAGCCAGGACGGCAGCCGCCGGACGGCCACGCTGACCAGCACCGAGCCGACCGCCGCACCGACCACCAGCCAGGTCAGCAGCCCGCCCGCGTACACCCGGCCGAGCACCACCCCGGTCAGCGCGACCATCGCGACCAGCGCGAGCGGCAGGGGCGCGGCCCGCAGCACCCTCACCACC
>NZ_SMKJ01000523.1:0-2294 GCF_004348615.1 Micromonospora sp. KC207 | reverse complement strand
ACCGGAGTGGGGGCGGGCAGGCGGTCACCGTGGTGGGTGCCCAGGTAGTCGGCCAGCGCGGCCAGCGTCGGGTGCTCGTAGGCGAGGGTGCTGGGCAGCGGGCCGAGCCGCGCGGCGAGTTCCTCGTTGAGCGCGCGGACGACCATGGAGTCCATCCCGTAGTCGACCAGCGGCGTTGCCGGGTTGAGGGCGTCCGGCGGCAACTTCATCAGCGCCGCCAGCACGCCGCGCAGCAGGTGCTCGGCGCGATCGACCGGTGACGACGCCGCATCCGTGGCGGGGAGCGAGGCGGAGGCCGGTGCGGCCGGCGCGGCGACCACGGCCGCCGGGGGGCGTGCCTCCATGAGGGTGGGCGGTGCCGCCGGTCCCACGGCCCCGGTCGCCGGGACCGCGGGAGCCACGGGGGCCGGGATCGGCGCGGCGGGGTCGTCGAAGACCCGGCTCAGATGCCCGAAGAGCCGGGGCAGCCCGTACCCGAGGATGGCCTCCGGCCGGGCGACGCCCAGAACCCGCTCGAGCGCGGCGACGCCGTCCGAGGTCGGCAACGGTTCGACACCCGAGGCGTCGAACGCGTCGGCGAGCGCCGCCCGGTCGACGGCCATCCCACCGTCTGCCCACAACGGCCAGTGCACGACCCGGACCGTCGGGTCGCCCAGGGCATGCTGTCGGGCGGCGTAGTGCCCCAGGTAGGCGTTGGCGTACGCGTACGCGGCCTGGCCGGCGTTGCCGACAACGCCGGCGATCGACGAGCAGAACAGCAGGAAGTCCCGCCCGGCGTCCCGGGTCGCCTGGTCGAGCAGCCGCGCCCCGGCCACCTTGGCCGCGAGCACCTCCTCGACGTCAGCTCGGCTGCGGCCACGCAGGAAGCCGTCGCGCAGCACCCCCGCAGCGTGCACCACGCCGTCGATCCGGCCGAAGCGCTCCCGCACCGTGGCGACGATCCGGGTGACGTCCTCCAGCCGGGACACGTTGCCGCTGAGGTAGAGCACCTCGGCGCCGGTGCGTTCCAGGGCCGCGATCCGCTCCGGGTCGCCGGTCGCCGAGCGGCCGACCAGGACCAGCCGGGCGTCGACCGTCCGGGCCAGGTGAGCGGCCAGGTGAGCGCCCACCCCGCCGACCCCGCCGGTGATCAGGTAGACGCCGCCGTGGCGCAGCCGGATCACACCGGCCGGCTCGCCGGGGCGCGCCTCGGAGGAGCCGCCGTACTCCTCCTCCACCAGCCGACGGACCAGCCGCCGGCCGTGCTCGTGGCGTACTTCGACGGCCCCCGCGCGGTCGAGTTCGGCGAGCAGCGCGGCCCGGTCCGGTGCGCCGGCCACCTCGACCGTCCGTGCCGAGAGCCGGCGGTCCTCCTGCATGGCCGAGCGCAGGAGCGCGGCGACGGCGGCGTGCCGGGGCGACGGCGTCCCGTCGATGGCGGGATGCCCGTACACCAGTCGGAGGGAGCGCAGGTCGGGTCGGTCGAGCAGGCCCACGAGCAGCGGCAGCAGTGCGCCGAGGAGGGCCGCCGGGTCACCCGCGTCGGGGTCCGGGTCGGAGTTGGGTGCGGCGTCGAGCGCGGCGCTGTGCAGCACGTCGATCCGGTGCGCGGACGAAGGCAGCCCTCCGAGGCCACCGGCCGGGTCGTCGGCGCTCGCGGTGATCACGTGCTGCCAGCGGTGACGGTCCGGGACGGCACCTTCGCCGATCAGGACCAGGACGTCGCCGGCCGGGGCCGGGTCGGGCGCCGGTGCTGGCCGCCAGACGGTACGCAGCCAGGTCGTGGACGGCGTGTTCGGGTGGGCCGGGGCGCGCAGCGGACCGGGCACCCAGTGCCGCTCGCCCGCGAACGGGTACGTGGGCAGCGGCAGCCGGCGGCGACGCTCGCTCCGGTAGAGCGATCCCCAGTCGACGTCGAGGCCGTTCGCCCAGCAGAGCGCCAACCGCTCGTGGTCGCCGCTGTCGATGAAATGGTCGACGAGCACGGCGGCGGTGTCACCGGTGGACAGCACCTGCCGTAGCGGATGGTCGGCGCCGGCCGTGCCCAGGTGCACAGCGGGCGGCTGGTCCCCGTCGAGGAAGCGGTCGAGTGCGTGGCGCAACTCCTCCATCGTGGACGCGACGACGGCGAGCCGCTCGCGCATCGGGTCCCGGCCGACGTGGAGGGTGTAGGCGATGTCCGCCAGGAGCTGCCCGGGGTGGGTGTCGATGTGGTCGAGGAGGGCCCGGGCGTACGCCCGCAACCGGTCCGGAGTCCGCGCGGACAAACACACCACCCGCGCCCGCCCATCATCAACCACCCCCGCACCGGCGGC
>NZ_SMKJ01000522.1:0-2303 GCF_004348615.1 Micromonospora sp. KC207 | reverse complement strand
CTCTCGGGGCCACCCCGCCCGGCCTCGGCGTCGTCCTCCAGCCGCAGCGTCAGCGAGATCCGCTTGCGCGGCACGTCGACGTCGAGCACCTTCACCCGGACCACGTCGCCGGACTTGACCACGTCGCGCGGGTCCTTCACGAACGTCCGGGACATCGCCGAGACGTGCACCAGGCCGTCCTGGTGCACCCCGACGTCGACGAACGCGCCGAACGCGGCCACGTTGGTGACCACGCCCTCCAGGATCATGCCGGGGGTCAGGTCGCCGATCTTCTCCACGCCCTCGACGAAGGTGGCGGTGCGGAACTCCGGCCGTGGGTCCCGGCCGGGCTTCTCCAACTCGGCCAGGATGTCGGTGACGGTGGGCAGGCCGAAGGTGTCGTCGACGAAGTCGGTGGCCCGCAGCCCGCGCAGGATCGCGCTCTGCCCGATCAGCGAACGCAGGTCTTGCCCGGTGCGGGCCAGTATCCGCCGCACCACCGGGTACGCCTCCGGGTGCACGCTGGAGGAGTCCAGCGGGTCGTCGCCGCCGGGGATGCGCAGGAAGCCGGCGCACTGCTCGAACGCCTTAGGGCCGAGCCGGGACACCTTCCTCAGCTCCGCCCGGGAGCGGAACGGGCCGTTGGCGTCGCGATGCAGCACGATGTTCTCCGCCAGCCCGGCCCCGATTCCGGAGACCCGGGTCAGCAGCGGCGCGGAGGCGGTGTTCACGTCGACGCCGACGGCGTTCACGCAGTCCTCGACCACGGCGTCCAGGGAACGGGAGAGCTTCACCTCGGACAGGTCGTGCTGGTACTGGCCGACGCCGATCGAACGGGGGTCGATCTTCACCAGCTCGGCGAGCGGGTCCTGCAACCGGCGGGCGATGGAGACCGCGCCGCGCAACGACACGTCCAGCCCGGGCAGCTCCTGCGAGGCGTACGCCGACGCCGAGTAGACCGACGCGCCGGCCTCGGAGACGACCACCTTGGTCAGCTTCAGCTCCGGACGCCGCTTGATCAGGTCACCGGCCAGCTTGTCGGTCTCCCGGCTGGCGGTGCCGTTGCCGATGGCGACCAGCTCCACGCCGTGTGCCCCGGCGAGCTTCGCGAGGGTGTCGATCGAGGCGTCCCACTGCCGGCGCGGCTCGTGCGGGTAGATCGTGTCGGTCGCGACGACCTTGCCGGTGGCGTCGACCACCGCCACCTTGACCCCGGTGCGCAGGCCCGGGTCGAGGCCCATGGTCGGCCGGGTGCCGGCGGGCGCGGCGAGCAGCAGGTCGCGCAGATTGGTGGCGAAGACCCGCACGGCCTCCTCCTCGGCAGCCAGCCACAGCCGCATCCGCAGGTCGGCCCCGAGGTGGATGAGGATCCGGGTACGCCAGGCCCAGCGCACCGTGTCGGCGAGCCACCGGTCGGCGGGCCGCCCGGCGTCGCTGACGCCGAACCGGCCGGCGATCGCCGCCTCGTACCGGGTCGGGCCGGTGACCGGAGCGTCGGAGTCGCCCTCGGCCTCCGGGTCCATCGTCAGGTCGAGCACGCCCTCCTTCTCGCCCCGGAACATCGCCAGGATCCGGTGCGAGGGCAGCTTCGCGTACGGCTCGGCGAAGTCGAAGTAGTCGGCGAACTTCGCACCGGCGGACTCCTGGCCCTCGCGTACCCGCGAGACCAGTCGGCCCCGCGACCACATCTGCTCGCGCAGCGTGCCGATCAGGTCGGCGTCCTCGGCGAAGCGCTCGATGAGGATCGCCCGCGCGCCGTCCAGCGCGGCGGCGGCGTCGGCCACCCCCTTGTCCGCGTCGACGAACCCGGCGGCCCGCTCCCGGGGGTCCTGGCCCGGGTCGGCCAGCAGCGCGTCGGCGAGAGGCTCCAGCCCGGCCTCGCGGGCGATCTGCGCCCGGGTCCGCCGCTTCGGCTTGAACGGCAGGTAGATGTCCTCCAGCCGGGACTTCGAGTCGGCCGCCATGATCTGCGCTTCCAGGGCCTCGTCGAGCTTGCCCTGGCCGCGGATGGACTCCAGCACCGCGGCGCGGCGCTCGTCCAACTCGCGCAGGTAGCGCAGCCGCTCCTCCAGGGTGCGAAGCTGGGCGTCGTCGAGCAGGCCGGTGGCCTCCTTGCGGTAGCGGGCGATGAACGGCACGGTGGCGCCGCCGTCGAGCAGCTCCACGGCCGCCCGGACCTGACGCTCGGCGACGCCGAGCTCGTCGGCGATCCGCTGGTGCACAGACTGGGTCACGATCTTCATCCGCCTTCGAATGTGGGTTCCGCCCTGCATTGTGCCGGCAGCCCCCGACGCCGCGCGCCACCCCCGCCGTTCGCCCCGACG
>NZ_SMKJ01000521.1:0-2306 GCF_004348615.1 Micromonospora sp. KC207 | reverse complement strand
GGGAGGCGGAGCCCCGGCGGCGGCTGCACCCGCTGAGCCCGGCCCTGCACGGGGCAAAGTCGCTGGTCGTGGTCGTCGCGGGCCTGTCCTGGTCGACGCTGTCGCGGGTCGGCTTCGGCTGGTTCGCGGCGCTGGCGGCCGTGCTCGCCCTCGGCGCGACGGTGCTCGCGGTGGTGAGCTGGTACAACACCGGCTATCACGTGGTCGGCCGGGAGTTGCGGGTGTACGAGGGGCTGCTGTGGCGGCGCGCCCGGGCCATCCCGCTGGAGCGCCTCCAGGCCGTCGAGGTAGTCCGCCCGCTGCTCGCCCAGCTCACCGGCCTGGCCGAGCTGCGGCTGGAGGTGGTCGGCGGCGGCAAGACCGAGGCGCCGCTGGCGTACCTGGGCGTGGCCGAGGCCGCCGCCCTGCGGCAGCGGCTGCTCGCGCTCGCCGGCCCTGGGCCACAGCCGGGCCCGACCGCGCCGCCCGCCGCCGTGGCCGAGTCGGCGCTCACGCCCACCCCGCCCGGACGCGCGCTGCACGCCGTCGCCAACCGGGACCTGCTGGTCAGCCAGCTACTCACCCCGCAGGCGTTTCTGCTCCCCTTCGGGGTGGCCTTCGTCGTGGCGCAGTTCCTCTCCGCGGACTCGTGGTCGTTCATCGCGGTGGCGAGCACGATCACCGCCATGGCCGGCGTGCTGCTGCAACCGATCCGCCGCGTGCTGGACGACTGGAACTTCCGGCTGGCCCGGGACGAGGGCAACCTGCGGGTCCGCAACGGCCTGCTGGAGACCCGGGCGCAGACCGTGCCGCTGAACCGGGTGCAGACGGTCGGGGTGACCTGGCCGCTGCTGTGGCGGGCCAAGGGCTGGCTGCGGCTGCGCCTGGAGGTCGCCGGCTACTCCGGCGGCGAGGCCGACGACCGCAACCGGCCGGACCGGCTGCTGCCGGTGGGCGACCAGGGCATCGGCCAGCGGATCGTCGCGGAGGTGCTGCCGGGGGTGCGACTGAGCGGGCTGGCGACCAGCCTCCCGCCGAGCCGGGCCCGGTGGCTGCGCCCGCTGGGCCGGCGCGCGGTCGGCGCCGGGCTCGACGAGCGGGTCTTCGCCGCCCGGTCCGGGCTGCTCACCCGGCAGCTCACCGTCGTGCCGTACGCCCGTATCCAGAGCGTGCGGGTGACCCAGGGGCCGGCGCAGCGGCGGCTGCGGCTGGCCACCGTGCACGCGGACACCGCGGGCGGCGCGGGCGCGGCCGCGCTCGACCGCGACCTCGACGAGGCGTGGTGGCTGGCGGCGGAGCTGACAACCCGGGCACACGCCGCCCATCGCGCCGGCTGAGCCACGCCACCGCGGAGGCGGCGGGCGCGGTGCGGCGGCTCAGCGGGTCGCCGGCACCGCCGGCGGGTCGGCGACCGGGTCGGCCTCCGCCCCGCGCGGCCCGCCGTCGGGCGGACCCGAGGCGGGGGCCCGGCGGGCCGCCCACCAGCGCTCCCCCAAACCGACCACCAGGAAGGCCAGCCCCACGTACGCCCACCCGACCAGCACGTCGATGACGTAGTGCTCGCCGGAGTAGACCAGGGTGAAGGTCATCGCCAACGGGTACGCCAGCAGCAGCGGCCACCAGCGGCGGCGGGCCGAGCGCAGGAAGAACACCACCACGAACAGGGCGAACGCGGTGTGCAGCGACGGCATCGCGGCCACCGGGTTCGAGGCGATCTGCCCGGCGTTGAGCAGGTTGCCGGCGCCGTGCATGCCGAACGCCTTCCAGCCCCGGGTGGAGATCCGGGCGACCTCGGTGAGCAGGCCGTTCTGCGCCGCCCACCAGGGCGGCGCCGCCGGGTACAGGAAGTAGGTGACCAGCCCCGACGCGCACAGGAAGCCCCAACGACGCATGAACGCCGCCCAGCGCGGCCGGTCGCGCAGCCAGAGCACGGCGGCGGCGGCGAGCGCCACCACGAAGTGCGAGAAGTACACCCAGCTCGCCAGCACGTCCCACCAACGCACCTCGGGGCGGTAGAGGTGCTCCTGCAACCAGACGGTCGGCACCTCGCCGCCGGTGGCCCAGCCGAACATGAACCGGTCGGCGACGATCAGTTCCATCGCGTGCGGGGTGGCACCGTTGTCGGCGAACCCCCGGGACAGGTTGTAGACGGCGAGCAGCGACACCACCGGCACCCAGTCGCGGGCGAACCGCAGGTGGCTGCGCCACGGGCGGCGGGAGTGCCACGCGATGGTGGCCGCCCAGATCCACAGGAACGCGTACGCCGGGTCCGTGGGCAGGCCGATGACGAGCCAGCCGGCCACGAAGGCGACCGCCCAGGCCACCAT
>NZ_SMKJ01000520.1:0-2308 GCF_004348615.1 Micromonospora sp. KC207 | reverse complement strand
GTCCACGATCGGCGACGGGAAGGGGCGGGGCGGGGTCAGGCGGACAGGACGCCGGCGACGACCGTCAGGTCGGCCACCAGCCCGGCGTACGCGGTGTCCTGGTCGTCGGCGCGCAGCACCGCCGACGGGTGGATGGTGGCCAGGAGCCGGGCCGCCGGGGCGTCGGCGATCCCGCCGGCCGAGTCGACCGGCACCCGGGTGAAGTCCTCCGGCCGCTCGGCCGAGGCCGGCCAGGGCATCAGCGTGCCGCGCTGCCGGGTGACCCGGAACGACGGGCCGAGCAGCGCCTTCGCGGCGGTCGCGCCGAGCACCACGACGACCTCCGGGCTCAGCCGGGCGAACTCGGCCACCAGCCAGGGACGGCACGCGGTGACGTGCACCCGGTCCGGGGTCTGGTGGATGCGCCGCCTGCCGCGCAGCTCGAAGCGGAAGTGCTTCACCGCGTTGGTCAGGTACAGCCGCGTCGGGTCGAGCCCGGCGTCGTCGACCGCCCGGCGCAGCAGCCGGCCGGCCGGGCCGACGAACGGCAGCCCCCGCTGGTCCTCCATGTCACCGGGCTGCTCGCCGACCAGCACCACCCGCGCGTCGGAGTCGCCGCGACCGAAGACCGTCTGGGTGGCGTCCCGGTACAGCTCGCAGCCCCGGCAGCCGCCCGCGGCGGCGCGCAGTTCGTCGATGGTGTCGGCCCGGGGCGGGATGAACTGCTGCGCACCGGGGGCGGTGTCGGTCTTGTCGGTCATGGCGATCTTTCTACCCCTCGCCGCCCCGCCCACGCGGACACCGCGGCCCGGCGCGTCCTCCGCCGGTTCCGTTCCGCCCGCCCTGGAGAAGGTTGATCAAGAGATTTGCGTCAGGATCCGGCTGGAGGTGACATACCTCTCTCTTGATCAGACTGAGCGAGGCGGCCGGGGCCGTCAGGCCCTGAAGGCCGTCGATGGGCGGGGACGGACGGCGGCGGCGACCGCGTCGGCCAGCGCCGGCAGGTCGGGAGGGTCGAGCTGGCTGACCGTGATCCGCAGGCCGGGCCCGGCGGCGATCCGGAACAGCGCGCCCGGGGCCACCGCCCAGCCGGCGTCGCGCAGCGCGGTGAGGGCGCTGGTCTCGTCGGGCACCGGAATCCAGACGTTGATGCCCGTGCGGGCGTGCCCGGCCAGCCCGCGCGCGGCCAGCGCGGCGAGCAGGTCGCCCCGGCGGCGCTCGTAGCTGGCGCCGGCCCGGTCGACCAGGGCGGCCGTGGCCGGGTCGCGCCACAGCGCGAGCACGAGGCGTTGCAGCACGGTGGAGACCCAGCCCGCGCCGACCCGGGCCCGGCCGGCGACCCGGGCGACGGTGGCCTCGTCGCCGGCCAGCGCGGCCAGCCGCAGGTCCGGCCCGTAGGGCTTGCTCACCGACCGGACGAAGGCCCACGCCGGGGTCGCCCCGGCGAGCGGGTGCAACGGTACGCGGGCCAGCTCGGCGGCGTGGTCGTCCTCGATGAGCAGCAGGTCCTCGCGGCCGGCGAGGAGGGCGTGCAGCGCGGCGGCCCGGTCGGCCGAGACGGCTGCCCCGGTCGGGTTCTGCGCCCGGCTGGTCACCACCAGGGCTCGGGCCCCGGCGGCCAGCGCGACCCGTACCCCGGCCTCGACCGGGCCCTCGTCGTCCACCGGCACCCCGATCGCGCGCAGCCCCAGCGCGGCGACCAGGTCGAGGAGATTGGCCCAGCCCGGGTCCTCGACGGCGACCGCGTCGCCGGGGCGCAGGTGGGCGGCGAGCAGCCGCTCGATGCCGTCGAGCGCGCCGCCGGTGACGGTGACGTCGTCGGCCGGCACCCCGTCGGCGGCGAACCGTTCCCGGGCCGCGTCGGCCAGTTCGGGCAGGACGCCGGCCGACGCGTACCCGAGGGGGGCGCCGAACTCGGCGGCGAGGGCGGCCAGGTGCGGGCCGAGCGGCGGGAGCAGCCGGGTGTCGGGCTCACCGAGGGACAGGTCGCAGGTGCCGGGCGCGGTGCTCGGGTGCAGCGCCCGGCGGGTGGCCACCGGCGGGCGGGGGCGGACCCGGGTGCCGTGCCGGCCGGCGGTGGCGAGCAGGCCGCGCTGGCGCAGGTCCTGGTACGCGCGGGCCACCGTGGCCGGGCTGACCCGCAGCTCGGCGGCGAGGGCCCGCACCGGGGGCAGGGCGGCTCCGGCCGCCAGGTCGCCGACGCGGATGCCCGATTCGATGCTGGCGGAAATCTCGGCGGCCGTTGCGCCGATGACCTGATAGCGTGCTGACACAATTCGAGGATTGTACTAGTACGAAAGCGGGTCCTCGCATGTACCCACCCACCCCC
>NZ_SMKJ01000519.1:0-2330 GCF_004348615.1 Micromonospora sp. KC207 | reverse complement strand
CCCGTGTCCCCTGCTCCCGCGCACCCCACCCCCGTGCGTCCCGCCGAAGGTGGTGGTTAGGAGGGGCCTGCTATGCCGAAGGCGTCGACAAGGGCCCCTCCCTGCGCCTCAGCGCTCGGCGGCGGCCTTGATTCGGGCGGCGCGGTCGATGTCGGCTTGCTGGACCGCCGCGAGCGAGCCGAAGATGCTGACCGCCTCGTAGTAGGCCCACGCGAGGCTGTAGCAGGCGGGGCGGACCACCGAGCTGTACGTGGCGCAGACCCGCTTCAGGTCCTCGTAGAAGGCGCTGTCCAGCCGGGACTTGTTGGCCGAGAACTGGCCCATCTCCTTGTAGTTGCGGTAGCCGAAGTCGTGCCGGTGGCAGGAGAGCTTGAAGTTGAACCCGAGCGGGTTGTCCGGGCTGGACGAGCAGTAGTCGGTCGACCAGTCGAAGGCGTACTCGGTCCAGGCGGACTGGTTCTGCCGGGCCGAGTTCCAGGTGTTGTAGCTGCTGGCGCTGGTCTGCGTCCAGCTCGACAGCACGCTGAGCTTCTGGCTGGTGCTGACGTCGGCGGTGGCGGGGGAGGCAACCCACAGCGCGGCGAGCAGGGCGAACGCGCCGGAGGTGAGGAGGGTGGCGAGGCGTCTGGGCACCGGGGACCTCCGCAGGGGTGTGCGGTCGGGTGGTTACCGGCGGGTCACCGGATTCGACAAGTGTCGATCGAACCCCGGGCGGTCGAGTATGTCATAAGCCAACATCTGGTGACATGAGTCGAAACAGACGAATGCCCCGGACGCTGGGGCGCCCGGGGCACTGGTCCGTACCGTCAGCGCACGGAACGCGGTGGACTGACGGGGCTCTCGTTCGACAGCCGGTCCAGCGCCGTCACGTGGTACGTGTACCGCCGGTCGGCCTCCGCGGTGCCGTCCACCCAGGACTGCGTCCCGCCGGGGGCGGCCCGGACGGTGCCGACCAGGTGGGACGCGTCGGCGAAGCCGCACGGGTCGACCGGGCCGACCCCGTCGAACCGGTAGATCGCGTACGACGTGGCCCGGCCGAGCGGGCCCACGCCGTCGGCCGGCTGCCGCCAGCTCAGCCGGACGCCGTCGGCCTGCCGCTGCGCGCCGGTGACCACCGGGGGCAGCAGCGGCTTCGCCGGCAGGTGCGGCACCGCCGGCACCAGGGCGGGGCGCGAGTAGTGCTCGGCGGCGTAGAGATCGGTCGCCCCGAGCCGGTTCGCCCGCACCTGGACGGCCGAGAAGTGCACGTTGCCGAGCACCTCCGGGTACGACCGGTTGAGCGCCAGGTGGTCGGACAACTCGCGCGGGTTCTGCCAGTACGAGCCGTACGCCGGGTCGCCGCTCTTGTAGTCGGCCTGGCCGATGTAGAGCTGCACGCGGGTCCCGCGCACCGTCTCGGCCCACCACGGCACCAGCCGGGCGTAGTCGGCCGCCGGGTACTGGCCGATGTACCAGTACAGCTGCGGCACGATGTAGTCGATCCACTCCTGCTTGACCCACTTGCGGGTGTCGGCGGAGATGATGTCGTACGACTGGCTGCCGGTGGTGTCCGAGCCGAGCGGGTCGACCGAGGCGTTGCGCCAGATGCCGAACGGGCTGACCCCGAACTTCACCCACGGCTTCGCGGCCTTGATCCTGTCGTTCATCTCCCGGATCAGCAGGTCGATGTTGTCCCGCCGCCAGTCTGCCCGGTCGGTGAAGCCCCGGTTGAACTCGGCGAACGTCGCGTCGTCGGGCACCTGGTAGGTGCCGCTCGGGTACGGGTAGAAGTAGTCGTCGAAGTGCACACCGTCGACGTCGTACCGCGTGACGGCGTCCATCATGGCGGTCTGGACGAACTCGCGCACCGCCGGGATTCCGGGGTTGTAGTAGAGCCGGCTGCCGGCGACGCCGGCCGGCGGGTACGCGAAGGTCCACTCTGGGTGCTGTCGGGCCGGGTGGCCCGGCGCGAGCTGCGCGAGGTCCGCGCCCGCGCCGCCGGGAGCCGGCATGGAGATCCGGTACGGGTTGAACCAGGCGTGGAACTCCAGGTTCCGCTTGTGCGCCTCGTCGACGAGAAACGCCAGCGGATCCCAGCCCGGGTCCTGCCCGCGCACCCCGGTCAGGTACTCCGACCACGGCTCGTGCGGCGACGGCCAGAGCGCGTCGGCGGTGGGCCGGACCTGCACCACCACCGCGTTGTGGTGCAGCCGCTGCGCCAGGTCGAGCCAGCCCAGGTACTCGGCCCGCTGGGCGGCGATGCGGTCCGGGGCGGTCTGCGATGCCTTGGTCGGCCAGTCGATGTTCACCACCGAGGAGATCCACATGGCCCGGAACTGTCGCTTCGGGGC
>NZ_SMKJ01000518.1:0-2424 GCF_004348615.1 Micromonospora sp. KC207 | reverse complement strand
GCGCGGCGACGTAGAGGAGGCCCTGCCGGGCGTAGTCGAACGGGGAGCCGACGTCGAGCGACCGCCAGCCCGGCCCCTCGGTGGCGGGCACCGTGCCGGTGGCGGGGCGGCTGCCCGGGGCCGTGGCGACCGGGGCTGCGGCGACCGGGCCGTCCCCACGGGCCGTGGCGGCGGCCAGTGCGGCGGCGGCCGGGGACGGTGGGGCGGGCGGCGGCGCGTCCAGCCCCAGCGCCCGGGCCACCGTGTCGAACCGGCCGCCCAGCGCCAGCGTCGCCGAGGTGGCGACGACGGTGCGCTCGTCGTACAGGTGGGTGGCGAGGGTGCCGGCGACGGAGAGCGGGGCCACCACCAGGGCCCGGCGGCTGCCGTTGTCGGGCTTCTCCACCCAGGCCACGTCGTGCTCGGCCTCCTCCAGCAGCCGCTGGGCGGTGGCGGACAGTTCGTCCAGCACGGCCTTGGCCTGCTGCTTGCGGACCGGGTCCGGGTCGTCGGACTTGACCTCGCCGATCGCGTCCAGCGCGGCGCGGGTGGCGGCGTCGAGCAGCGTGCACGCCTCTCGCAGCGGGCCGGGTAGCCCGGCTGTGAGGCGGCCCGCAGGCACCTCGGCCAGCCCGACCGCGAGGGCGTCGCCGGCCTCGGTGAGCCGCTCGGCGATCTCTGGGCGCAGCAGCGGCCGGGCCCGCCGGGTGGACCGGTCGATCAGCTCCGGCACCAGCTCGGCCTGGGCCGCCGAGGAGACCCGGTCGGCCAGCTCGTGCGCCTCGTCCACGATCAGCAGCTTGTGCGGTGGCACGATGTGCCGGCCGGCGATCATGTCGACGGCGAGCAGGCTGTGGTTGGTGACCACGATGTCGGCCTCCCGGGCGCGGGCCCGGGACGCCTCGGCGAAGCACTCCGCGCCGAACGGGCAGCGGGACGCCCCGACGCACTCCCGGGCCGGCATCGACACCAGCCGCCAGGCCTGGTCGTCGACGCCCGGGTCCAGCTCGTCGCGGTCGCCGGTGTCGGTTTCCATCGCCCAGTCGCGCAGCCGCTGGACCTGCTTGCCGAGCCGCCCGGCCTCGCCGAGCCACCCGCCGCCCCCGCCGCCCGGCCGGGGCGGGGCGGCGTCGAAGAGGGTGTCCGTCGGCTCCTCCTCGGTCGCGTTGTCCAGCCGGGCTAGGCAGAGGTAGTGGTGGCGGCCCTTGAGCACGGCGAAGGTCGGCCGGCGGCCGAGCACCGGCTCCACGGCGTCGGCGAGCCGGGGCAGGTCGTGGTCGACGAGCTGGGACTGCAACGCCAGGGTCGCGGTGGAAACCACCACCGGGCCGTCCACGGTCAGGGCCGGGGCCAGGTAGGCCAAGGACTTGCCGGTGCCGGTGCCGGCCTGCACCAGCAGGTGCTCGCCGGAGGCGACGCACTCGGAGATCGCGGTGGCCATCTGCTGCTGGCCGGGGCGGGCCGCGCCGCCGGGGACCGCGCCGACCGCCGCGGCGAGCAGCTCCCCGGCGTCGGCCCGCTTGCCGCGCCGCCGGGCGGAACTGCGGGGGAGAGCGGAACCGGGAGCGGTGCGCGGCGGAGTCACCGTGCGACGGTACCCGCCGCCGCCGACACCGGTCCGCCCCCGTCCCGCGTGGCGGGGCGGTCACGCTACGGAATCCTCCGGGGTCGATCCTGTTACTCTCCCCGCGCGACGGGTGGGCGGTATCGACTAGGGTGCGACTCATGCCGAGCGACGTGGTCCGCGTGATCTACCGCAAGTACGACGGCAGCGCCCACCGCGACTACCCGGCCCGCCATCTGGCCACCGACGACCTTGGCGTGTGGCTCGGGGTGCAGGCCGGCACCGACTCCATCTACCACGGCCGGCCCTCCGTCGAGCAGATCCCCTTTGTCCTGCTGGTGCCGCACCACGCCTGGTGGACGTGCATGTTCAACCCGCCGCCGCGCACGAGCGAGGTCTACTGCGACGTCACCACCCCGGTGCGCTGGGAGGGCGACGACACGGTCCACCTGTTCGACCTCGACCTGGATGTGGTGCGCCGTCGGGGCACCGGGCTGGTCGAGCTGCGCGACGAGGACGAGTTCGCCGAGCACCGGGAGCAGTTCGGCTACCCGGACGACCTGGTGGTCGAGGCGGAGGCGGCGTCGCGCTGGCTGCTGGGGGCGCTCGGCGACGGCAGCGAGCCGTTCGCCACGTCGTACCGGAAGTGGCTGGCCCTGGTGGTCTGAGCCCGCCGCCGCCCCGCGGCCGGTCACCAGCGCGGCGGCCAGTCGGCCGCCACCGCCGAGGCCGGGCCCCGGAGGGCGCTCGACGGGCGAGAGCGGACCGGGTGGGTGATGATCCTGTGATGAGCGGGTTCGATGGTGCGCGAGCAGGTGCTGCCCGGGATGTTCGTGGCGTCGTGCCGCCCGAGGGCGCGGGGATGCGGGAGTTGCTGCGGG
>NZ_SMKJ01000051.1:0-29334 GCF_004348615.1 Micromonospora sp. KC207 | reverse complement strand
GGGCGGTGCCCTCAGCCGCCGTCGACATCGCCGTCGACGCCGAACCGCTGGGCGAACGCGTCGCGCACCGCGTTCCGTAGCACCGCGACCTGGTCCTCGGTCAGCTCCCAGCGCGGGTCGCGGGCGGCCGCGGTGACGGCCTCCTCGATGCGCAGCAGCTGGCCGGGGCGCAGCCGCAGCGGCGGCGGTGACGGAAGTTCGGTCCGGGAGCGCCGGGTCCGCCACCGCAGGCTCAGGCTGCGCAGGCCGCCACGGACGGCCTCGGTGGCGTGCTCGCGCACGCCGTCGCGCAGGGCCTCCAACGCGATGCCGGTGAGCACGAGCACGTACGGCAGCAGCGGCGCGACCGTCTCCTCGAAGCCACCGCCTCCGGCCTCGCCGCCGCCGACCCGCACCAGCCGGGACGGGTCCCGCCGCCAGCGGCCCGGACGGCGGCGGTAGGCGGGGGCGAGGAACGCCAGCAGCGGCTCCTCCTCGGGGGCTACCGCCCGGATCGCCAACCGGACCAGCTCGTCCTCGGTCCCGTCAGCGCCGTGCGGCGGTGTCGTGCGGGTCATCCTGCTCCTGCCTCCGGCGGCCGCCCGCCGGTCCCCGCGCTCACCGTACGGGGATTCGCGGCGGCTGGCGATCGGCAACCGGACAGGGCTGCGGTCAGGGGGCGAGGCGCTTGGCGAACCAGTGGTGGGCGTAGCGTTCGGTGTTGTACGGCTCGATCTCCTGGTACCCGGCGGAGCGGTACATCGCGAGCGCCTCGGTGAGGTTGCGGTTGGTGTCCAGCCGGACGGCGGGCCAGCCGCGCGCGGCGGCGTACCGTTCCAACTCGTCGAGTATCCGCCGGCCGACCCCGAGGCCGCGCACGGCGTCGGAGACCCACACGCGTTTGATCTCGGCCGGCACGCCGGGCCGCAGTTTCACCGCGCCGCAGCCGACAGGCTCGGCGTTGAGGGTGGCCAGCAGGAACACCCCGGCGGGCGGGGTCAGCTCCTCGTCGCCGACCGGGCTGCTCAGCGCCGGGTCGAAGCCGTCGTCGAAGCGGCGGGCGACGTCGCGGGCGTACGCCCGCACGCATGCCCGCGCGCGCGGGTCGCCCGGCGGGCACGGCTCGATGGTCACCATCGACGCGACGAGTAGCCGTTCGACCTCGGCCATCGCCGCGACGAGGCGCGTGCGGCGCGGCCCGGCGAGCGGTTCGAGGACCGACCAGGCGAACGCGTCGGAGCGCTTGTCGAGCTCCGTCCACTCGGCCCGGCCGGCGTCGGTGAGGGAGGCCACCCGAACCCGTCCGTCACCGCCGGCCGGCGCTACGGTGACGAGCCCGTCGCCCTCCAGGGTGCGCAGGAGCCGGCTGAGGTGTCCCGAGTCCAGGCCGAGGCGGGCCCGCAGCGCCGCGACCTCGGCGCCGTCGGGGCCGATCTCCCACAGCAGGCGTGCCTGGGCGAGGGGACGCCCGCGCGCCATGTACGCGTCGTCCAGCGCCCCCACCCGTTGGGTGACCGTCCGGTTGAACCGCCGTACCGCGGCGACGAGCTCCGTGTCCATATGCCTGACTTTAGTCAGGCAATCCCTGGCTGGGTTCGGCAGGTTCGGTCCGGGGGCGGCGGGCGGGGGACGCGGTCACAGCTGCGGGCCAGCCACGGTGGCCAGGACGAGGAAGCCGAGGCCCAGCGGCACGTCCAGCAGCACGCAGAACTCCGCCAGCGACCGTGGCACGACCTCGTCGCGCCGGTAGTGGACCACGTCCCAGATCCCGTGCGCGGCCAGCGCGAGCCCGGCCAGCACCAGCCCGACGCGCGGGGCGACGAGGACGGCGGTGACGGCGAGCCCCCCGTACCCGAGCAGGGCCACCGCCTGGGCGGCGAGCGGCGCGCGCGGCACCCCGCCGACCAGGCCGGCGATGACCAGCAGCGCCGCGACGACGCCCACGCCGGCCCACCACGGCACCCCCGCGAGTTCGCTCGCCGCCACGACAATCCCGCCGCCGCCGACCACCGCCCAGGCCACCCACGGCCGGCCGAGCGCGGCGGCGGCCAGGTAGCACAGGGCCGCGACGGCGACGGTGATCGACAGCACTTCCCGGTCGGCGCCGGTCGCCAGCACCGCCGTGGCCACGGCCAGGCCGAGCAGGCTCGGCCAGCGACGCGTCACGACCGACCAGCGCCCCGCGCCTGCCGGGGTCTCGGCCGAGGTCGGGGTACTGCGGTGTGAGGTGTCCATGTGGAGATGGTGACGGCGCACGCGGACCGGACGGGAACGCCGAGGGCGTGCCCGTCCGGAATCCTGCGGCCCGTGTCCGATCACCTGGCCCGTCGCGGCCCAGCCCTCAGCGGGACGCCCCGGCGCGGCGCTTGTTGTAGACGTCGAACGCGACGGCGACGAGCAGGACCAGGCCCTTGACCACCGACTGCATCGACTGGTCGACGCCCATGAGCTGCATGCCGTTGCTCATCACGGCCATGATGAGGCCGCCGACCATGGCGCCCACGACGGTGCCGACCCCGCCGGTGACCGCCGCGCCGCCGATGAACGCGGCGGCGATCGCGTCGAGCTCGAACATGTTGCCGGCGGCGGGCTGCGCCCCGTTGGAGCGCGAGGAGTAGATGATGCCCGCCACGGCCGACAGGAAGCCCATGTTGACGAAGACCCAGAAGTTGACGGTACGGACCTTCACCCCGGACAGCATGGCCGCGGGAAGGTTGCCGCCGATCGCGTAGACCTGACGGCCGAAGACGGTGCGCCGGGTCAGCAGGCCGTACGCGAGGACGAGCACCGCCAGCACGATCAGCACGATCGGCAGGCCCCGCGCGTGGGCCAACTGCCAGGCGAAGTACATGACGACCGCGCCCACCAGCACGACCCGGGTGACGAACAGCGGGAACGACTCGACCGGCTGCTGGTACCGGATGCGCGCCACCCGGGTGCGGAAGCCGCTGACCGCGTAGCCGGCGACCGCGACGGCGCCGATGAGCAGCGTGAACGCGTCGAAGCCCTGCCCGCCGAGGAGCCCGTTGAGGAAGCCCGCCGCGATCCGCTGGTATTCGGCCGGGAACGGCGACAGCGAGATGTTGTCCAGGACCCGCAGGGTGAGACCGCGGAACAGGAGCATGCCGGCGAGGGTCACGATGAAGGCGGGGATGCCGGCGTAGGCGACCCAGAAGCCGTGCCAGGCGCCGACGGCGAGGCCGACGGCCAACGCGGCCAGCACCCCGAGCCACCACGGGTGGCCCTGCTGGATGACGAGCACCGCGGAGACCGAGCCGGTGAGCGCCACCACCGAACCGACCGACAGGTCGATGTGCCCGCCGATGATCACGATGACCATGCCGATGGCGAGCACGAGGATGTAGGAGTACTGCAGGACGATGTTGGTGATGTTGCCCGGGCTCAGCGAGACGCCGTCGGTCAGGACGGCGAAGAGCGCGACGATGACGACGAGGGCGACGAAGATGCCGCTCTGGCGCAGGTTGCGCATGACCAGCGTACGCGGGTCGCTGATGCCGGTGTGCAGGGCGCGGGCGGGGGCCTGGTCGGCCGACGGGCCCTGCCCGGTGGAGGAGGATTTGACGTCGGTCATCGTGCCGGTTCCTTGTCCTTCGCCATGAGCTGCATGAGCTTTTCCTGGGTGGCCTCGCTCACCGGCAGTTCGCCGGTGAGCCGGCCCGCCGCGAGCGTGTAGATGCGGTCGCACATTCCGAGCAGCTCGGGCAGCTCGGAGGAGATGAGCACGACCGCCTTGCCCTGCGCCACGAGCCGGTTGACGATCGTGTAGATCTCGAACTTCGCCCCGACGTCGATGCCGCGGGTGGGCTCGTCGAGGATCAGCACCTCCGGGTCGGTGAACAGCCACTTCGACAGGACAACCTTCTGCTGGTTGCCGCCGGAGAGCTTGCCGACCGTGGCCATGACGCTGGGCGCCTTGATGTTCATGTCGCGCCGGCTGGCCTCGGCGACCCGGATCTCCTCGTTGTCGTGCACCCACCCGAAGCGGGCGAGCTTGCGCAGCGCCGCCGCCGAGACGTTGTGGCGGATGTCGTCGATGAGGTTGAGCCCGTACCGCTTGCGGTCCTCCGTGGCGTACGCGATGCCGTTGCCGATCGCCTCCGCGACCGTGCGCGCTCTGATCTCCCGGCCGCGCAGGAACAGCCGGCCGGTGATGTCGCGCCCGTACGAGCGGCCGAACACGCTCATGGCCAGCTCGGTGCGCCCGGCCCCCATCAGCCCGGCGATGCCGACGACCTCGCCGGCGCGGACGGTGAAGCTGACGTCGTCGACCACCCGGCGGTCCTGGGTGGGGTGGCGCACCGTCCAGTTCTCCACGCGCAGCACCTCCTCGCCGGGGGACGACACCCGGTCGGGGTAGAAACTGTGCAGGTCGCGGCCGACCATGCCGCGGATGATCCGCTCCTGGGTCACCTCGGCGGAGCGTACGTCGAGCCGCTCGACGGTACGGCCGTCGCGTAGCACGGTGATCGAGTCGGCGATCGCGGTGATCTCGCCGAGCTTGTGCGAGATCATGATGCAGGTGATGCCCCGCTCGCGCAGCCGTCGCAGCAGGTCGAGCAGGTGCGCCGAGTCGACGTCGTTGAGGGCGGCGGTCGGCTCGTCCAGGATGAGCAGCTTCACCTCCTTCGACAGCGCCTTGGCGATCTCGACGAGCTGTTGCTTGCCGACGCCGAGCGCGACGATCGGCGTGACGGCGTTCTCGCGCAGGCCGACGGACTCCAGCAGGGCCGTCGCGTCGGCGTTGGCGCGGTTCCAGTCGATGAGGCCGGTGCGTCCGCAGCGTTCGTTGCCGAGAAAGATGTTCTCGGCGATCGACAGGTGCGGCACCAGGGCGAGCTCCTGGTGGATGATGACGACGCCCTGGGCCTCGCTGTCGCGGATGCCGCGAAAGTGCACGGGCCGGCCGTCGAAGATGATCTCACCTTCGTAGCTGCCCGCCGGGTACACCCCTGACAACACCTTCATCAGGGTGGACTTGCCGGCGCCGTTCTCGCCGCAGATGGCGTGGATCTCGCCGCGCCGTACGACGATCGAGACGTCCTGGAGCGCCGCCACCCCGGGAAACGTCTTGGTGATGTTGCGCATCTCGAGGATGGTGTCGCTCACGGTCGTCCTCCCGCTAATTGGGGTTCGTGGGGGCGTCGTTGCCCGGGCCGGGGCGTCCGTCGGGCCCGGGCAACGACGCCGGGCCCGACGGGACCGTCACTTCTTGGCCTGCCCGGAGGCGACTTCCTCGGCCGACCAGTAACCGGAGTCGACAAGTGCGGACTTGATGTCGTCCTTGTAGATGGTCTGGATCGGCAGCAGGTACGCCGGGACGACCTTGACCTTGTTGTTGTAGGTCGTGGTGTCGTTGGCCTGCGGCTGCTTCTTCTGCAGGAACGCCTCGGAGGCGATCGCGGCCTGCTCGGCCAGCAGCCGGGTGTCCTTGAAGACGGTGGAGCTCTGCACGCCGTCGTTGATGAGCTTGATCGAGGCGATCTCGGCGTCCTGGCCGGTCACCACCGGCAGCTTCTTGCCCGAGCCGCCGTAGCCGGCGTTCTGTAGCGCGGTGATGATGCCCCGGGAGATCCCGTCGTACGGCGACAACACGCCGTCCACCTTGGACCCGTCGTTGTAGCTCGACGTGAGCAGGTCCTCCATCCGCTTCTGGGCGGTCTCCTGCTGCCACCGCAGGGTGGCCGCCTGCTCGATCTTCGTCTGGCCGGACTTCACCTTCAGCGTGCCGCTGTCGAAGTACGGCTTGAGCGTGTCCATCGCGCCGCCGAAGAAGTACGGCGTGTTGTTGTCGTCGAGCGAGCCGGCGAACAGCTCGATGGTGAACGGCCCGGTCGCGCTGCCCTTGGAGCCGTCCTTGTTCTTCAGGCCGAGGCCGACCAGCAGCGCGGTGGCCTGGGCGACGCCGACCTTGTAGTTGTCGAAGCTGACGTAGAAGTCGACGTTCGGGCTGCCGAGGATGAGCCGGTCGTACGCGATGACCGGGATCTTGGCCTCGGCGGCGGCCTGGAGCTGACCGCTGAGCGCCGTGCCGTCGATCGCCGCGATGACCAGGACGTCCGCGCCCTGCGTGATCATCTGGTCGATCTGCTGCGACTGGGTGGGGATGTCGTCCCCGGCGTACTGCAGGTCGACCTTGTATCCCTTGGCCTGCAGCTTCTCCTTCACCGAGTTGCCGTCGGCGATCCACCGCTCCGAGGTCTGCGTCGGCATGGAGACGCCGATGGTCAGGTCGGTGGGCTTCTTGTCGGCGGTGTCGCCGCCCCCGCCGGCTCCCTCGCCGCCGCACGCCGCCATGCTGAGCGCCAGCACGGCGCTGCCGAGTGCCACCAAGAATCGTCTGGCCACAGGCTTCCCCTCCCAGGACCTTGTGCCGAAATGTCGGGCGCGACCGCGCCCCGAAACAGTGTTAGCGCTCACATTAACCTGGTCAACAGCTGGCGGGAAATGCCGTGGTCACGTTCTCGTAACGGCATCGACCACTCAGCCCACCACTCCGGACCTGGGCTTTTGTCGCGCCGACCGCCCGCCGCGCAAGGTCACGGGGGCGGCCACACTGCCCCGGGGACCCGGACCCGCCGGGACCGCCCCGGCTTGTCCGGGACATCACCGCAAGGACATGTCTGCAACGATCGTCGGCGACCATGGGGAGGGTTACATGACCAAGAACGTCACTCGTCGGGCCGCCATCGGAATGGGCGCGGCAGCGGCGGCGCTCGCCGCCACCGGTGAGGCCGCCGCCGCCGAGGGCAGGACACCGCCGGCGGCCACGCAGGTCCGCACCGGCGGATGCGCCGAGGCGATCCGGCGGACCTACCTGGAGCAGAAGGCCAAGGCCGGCGGTGTGTGGCACGCCCACATCGCGATGGTCGACGGGGCCGGAGCGCTCGAAACCGTCGTGGCGGACGACGCCGACCGCGTCACGCACGGCTACAGCGTGCAGAAGCTCGCCGTCGCCGTCGCCGTCATGGACAAGATCGATCGCGGGCAGCTCCGGCTGGACCAGCGCCTCGACCTGAACGCGGACATCATCCTCGGCGGCACCGGCATCTACTTTCTACAGACCGTCTGGGGCGACGAGGTCACAGTGGCCAACTTCCTCACCGCGATGCTGCTCGTCTCCGACAACACGGCGGTGCGGATGTGCGGCCGGGTGGTGCCGGCGCTGGAGATCAACGACATCCTCGCCGCGAAGGGGTTCACCCACACCCGCGTCGAGCCGGTCGCCAACCCGAACCGGTTCTACCTCGGCGTCACCACGCCGCGCGAGACGCACGACCTGCTGTGGCGGCTGGCCAACAAGACCATCCTGACCCCCCGGTCGGCCAACTTCCTCCTCGGCATCCTCCGCTGGATCAACGGCTACCACGACGGGATCCGGCGCACCATGTCGTCGGCCGAGCGCAGCCGGGTCGCCACCAAGTACGGCGCCGACTTCGACGACCTCGGCGCCGCCCGGCACGAGGCCGGCATCATGTTCGACGCCGCCGGGGCACCCACCCTGACGTACGCGCTGTTCGCCGACTCCCTGGGCCACCTGGACAACTACGGGTCGACCCATCCGGCGGTGCAGGCGCACGCGGTCCTCGGCCGGACCATGTTCGACGCGATCGCCACGACCACCAACCGCACGACCCGCTCCCGGCACCACGTCGCGCCGTTCCGCCCGGTCGACGGCGGCTGACCCATCGGCCGCCGGGCCCGCCGCCAGCGGGCCCGGCCCGCCGGTCAGGGCTCGTAGGCGAGGTTCGGTCGCAGCCAGCGTTCGACCTCGGCGAGGGCGACGCGGCGGCGGGCCGCGTAGTCCTCGGCCTGGTCGCGGCCGATGCGCCCGACGGTGAAGTACCGCGAGTCCGGATGCGCGAAAATCAGGCCGCTGACGCTGGCCGCAGGCGTCATCGCGTACGACTCCGTCAGGCCGATGCCGAGCGTCTCCGCGCCGAGCAGGTCGAACAGGTCGCGCTTCTCGCTGTGGTCCGGGCTGGCCGGGTAGCCCAGCGCGGGACGGATGCCCCGGAACCGCTCGGCGTGCAGATCCTCCAGCGCCGGGGCGGCGTCGGGCTCGAACCAGTCGCGGCGGGCCCGCAGGTGCAGGTGCTCGGCGAACGCCTCGGCGAGCCGGTCGGCCAGCGCCTTGACCATGATCGCGCGGTAGTCGTCGTGCTCGGCCTCGTACCGGGCGGCCAGTTCCTCGGCGCCGTGCACGGCGACCGCGAAGCCGCCAAGGTGGTCGCCGGCCGGCGCCACGTAGTCGGCCAGGCAGCGGTTGGCGCGGCCGGCGGGCTTGGCGGTCTGCTGGCGCAGCATCGGCAGGCGCGCTCCGGCGTCGTCGAGGACGATGTCGTCGCCCTCGGCGTGGGCCGTCCAGAAGCCGTACGTGCCCCGGGCACGCAGCGACCCGTCGGCGATGATCGCGTCGAGCAGGGTGTTGGCGTCGTCGTAGAGCTCGCGGGCGACGGGCTGGTCGAGGATCGCCGGGAACTTGCCCTTGAGCCCCCACGCCAGGAACAGGAACTGCCAGTCGATCATCTCGCGCAGCTCGGCGAGGGACGGCTCGACGGTGCGCACGCCTGTGAACGCGGGCACCGGCAGGTCGGCGAAGTCGACCCGCTCGCGGTTGGCGCGGGCCTGGGCGAGGGTGAGCAACGGTTGGGCGTGCCGGTTGGCGTGCTGCGCGCGCAGCCGCTCCTGCTCGGCCCGGTTCGCAGTGTCGAGGGTCTGCGCGCGGCCGGCGTCGAGCAGGTCGGAGACCACGCCGACGACCCGGGACGCGTCGAGCACGTGCACCGTGGGCCCCTCGTACGCGGGGGCGATGCGCACCGCCGTGTGCTGCCGGGATGTGGTCGCCCCGCCGATGAGCAGCGGCATCCGCAGCCCCCGGCGCTGCATCTCGGTGGCGACGGCGACCATCTCGTCCAGCGACGGGGTGATCAGCCCGGACAGGCCGATCGCATCGGCGCCCTCGGCCACCGCGGTGTCCAGGATCCGCGCGGTCGGCACCATCACGCCGAGGTCGACGACCTCGTAGTTGTTGCAGCCGAGGACGACGCCGACGATGTTCTTGCCGATGTCGTGCACGTCGCCCTTGACGGTGGCGAGGACGACCTTGCCCTGGCCCTGCCCGGCGGCCCGCTCCTTGCTCATGTACGGCTCCAGGTAGGCGACCGACCGCTTCATCACCCGGGCGCTCTTGACCACCTGCGGCAGGAACATCTTCCCCGCGCCGAACAGGTCGCCGACGACCTTCATGCCGTCCATCAGCGGGCCCTCGATGACGTCGAGGGGGCGGTCCAGCAGCAGGCGGGCCTCCTCGGTGTCGGCCTCGACGTGGTCGACGATGCCGTGCACCAGCGCGTGCTTGAGCCGCTCGGCG
The DNA here is from genome assembly GCF_004348615.1 of Micromonospora sp. KC207. Lineage (NCBI taxonomy): Bacteria > Bacillati > Actinomycetota > Actinomycetes > Micromonosporales > Micromonosporaceae > Micromonospora > Micromonospora sp. KC207. The sequence continues at coordinate 19,964 of NZ_SMKJ01000051.1, read as the reverse complement.
ACCGGGGCGGCACGCCAGGACAGGTCGACCTCCCGCTTGGTCCCGGAACCGGTGACTGTGGACGCGAACGCGACCAGCCGGTCGGTGGCGTCGGGTCGGCGGTCGAAAATGACGTCCTCGACCAGTTCGAGCAGGTCCGCCGGGATGTTCTCGTAGACGCTGAGCTGGCCGGCGTTGACGATGCCCATGTCCAGCCCGGCCCGCACGGCGTGGAACAGGAACGCCGAGTGCATCGCCTCGCGTACCACGTCGTTGCCGCGGAACGCGAACGACAGGTTCGAGATCCCGCCGCTGGTGCGCGCGCCAGGGCAGCGGGCCTTGATCAGCGGCAGGGCGTCGATGAACTCCTTCGCGTAGCCGTTGTGCTCGGCCATGCCGGTGGCCACGGCCAGCACGTTCGGGTCGAAGATGATGTCCTCGGGGGCGAAGCCGGCCTCGCCCACCAGCAGGTCGTACGCCCGCCCGCAGATCTGGACCTTGCGCTCGCTGATGTCGGCCTGGCCCTGCTCGTCGAACGCCATGACCACCACGCCCGCGCCGTAACCGCGGATCGCCCGGGCCTGGGCGAGGAACGGCTCCTCGCCCTCCTTCAGGCTGATCGAGTTGACCACGCCCTTGCCCTGCACGCACTTGAGGCCGGCTTCGAGCACACTCCACCGGGAACTGTCGATCATGATCGGGATCCGGGCCACCTCGGGCTCGGTGGCGATCAGGTTCAGGAACGTGACCATCGCCCGCTCGCTGTCGAGCAGGTCGGCGTCCATGTTGACGTCCAGCAGGTTCGCACCGCCGCGCACCTGCTCCACCGCCACGTCGACCGCGGCCTGGTAGTCGTCGGCCTCGACGAGCCGGCGGAACCTCGCCGAGCCGGTCACGTTCGTCCGCTCGCCGATCATCACGAACCCGGTGTCGGGACCGATCGTGAACGGCTCCAGGCCGCTGAACCGGGTCGCCGGCACCTCCCGGGCGACCGGTCGCGGCGCGACGCCCCGGACCGCCGCGGCGATCCCGGCGATGTGCGGCGGGGTCGTCCCGCAGCAACCGCCGACGATGTTGACCAGGCCGTCGCCGGCGAACTCGCCGAGCAGCGCGCCGATCTCCTCGGGCGTCTGGTCGTAGCCGCCGAACGCGTTGGGCAGCCCCGCGTTGGGATGCGCGGCGACGTAGCTGCCGGCCAGTCGGGAGAGCTCCGCCACGTGCGGGCGCATCTCCGCCGCGCCGAGCGCGCAGTTCACGCCGACGACCAGCGGTTCGGCGTGCGCGATCGAGCGCCAGAACGCCTCCACGGTCTGGCCCGACAGCGTACGGCCGCTCAGGTCCACCACCGTGACGGAGATCCACAGGGGCAACCGGGGCGCCGCCTCGCGGGCCGCGGCGATCGCCGCCTTCGCGTTGAGCGTGTCGAAGACCGTCTCCACCAGCAGCAGGTCGACCCCGCCCTCGGCCAGCGCCGCCATCTGTTCCGCGTACGCGTCTTTGACGTCGTCGAACGTGACCGCCCGGTACGCGGGGTCCTCCACCCGCGGCGACAGCGACAGGGTGACGTTGAGCGGGCCGATGGAGCCGGCGACGAACCGCCCGCCCGCCTCGTCCGCGGCCTGGCGGGCGAGCTGGGCGCCGCGCACGTTCATGTCCCGCGCCAGCGCCTCCAGGCCGTAGTCGGCCTGACCGATGCTCGTGGCGGTGAACGTGTTGGTCGTGGTGATGTCGGCACCCGCCGCCAGGTACTGCCGGTGCACGTCCAGGATCAGGTCGGGGCGGGTCAGGTTGAGCAGGTCGGGATCGCCGGTGACGTCGCAGGGGTGGTCGTCGCCGATCAGGTCGCCCCGGTAGTCGGCGGGGGAGAGCCGCGCGCCCTGCAACATCGTGCCCCAGGCGCCGTCGAGCACCGCGATGCGCTCGCCCAGCAGCCGCCGCAGCGCCGGAACCGCGTCTGACCTGTCGACGGACGAACTCATAGCGACCACCCCCGATGTCTCGGAGGCGCCCTTGGTTCGCATGCTCCCAGGTCGAGCGTGGCGGGCCGGGCCCGTCGCAGCGCCTCTCGGCCTGGTAACCGGAGACTACCGGATGGTGACCCGGCCCCGCCGAACCGTTCCCAGCAAGTGCGACGGCCCGGTCGACACTAGGCTCGACGCGGAGGTGCGTGAAGATGGAACTCGGGCTGCACTACTGGACGTTCTCGACCCCGGCCGACCCGGCGGCGATCGCGCCGACCCTGGCCGAGACCGCCACCCTCGCCGAACAGGCGGGGTTCGCGTCGTTCACGGTGATGGACCACTACTTCCAGATGGAGGCGCAGGCCCCGGCCGAGGAGCCGATGCTGGAGGCGTACACCACCCTGGGGTACGTCGCGGCGCTGACCCGGCGGATGACGTTGGGTGTGCTGGTCACCGGCGTGATGTACCGGTACCCGGGGCTGCTGGCCAAGATCGTGACCACGCTGGACGTGCTCTCCGGCGGCCGGGCCCGCCTCGGCATCGGCGCGTCCTGGTACGAGCGGGAGCAGCGCGGGCTGGGCGTGCCGGTCGTCCCAGTAACCGAGCGGTTCGAGCGGCTGGAGGAGACGCTGCGGATCTGCCAGCAGATGTGGAGCGAGAACGACGGGCCCTTCGAGGGCCGGCACTACCGGCTCGCCGAGACGCTGAACTCGCCGCAGCCCCCGCGCCGCCCGCACCCGCCGATCATGATCGGCGGCGGGGGCGAGCGTAGGACGCTGCTGTTGGTCGCCCGCTACGCCGACGCGTGCAACCTGTTCGGCACCAGCCCCGACGAGGTGGCCCGCAAGCTGGACGTGCTGCGCGGCCACTGCGCCGCCGAGGGCCGGGACTACGACACCATCACCAAGACGGCGCTCGTCATGCGGCCGGCGCTGGTCGACGTCGACGCGTTCGTCGCCGACGTGGCCGCGTACGCCGCGCTCGGGGTGACCGAGGTGCAGGTCATGCCGGACCGGCACCCGGTGGAGTTCACCCAACGGATCGCCGACGAGGTGCTGCCGAGGCTCGCCGACCTATCCTGACCGGCCCGACCGACCGCTCGCGCACCGGCCCGAAGCCCCGGTGCGCGGGCGGCCGGCGCGGGCGGTCTAGCGGTTGAGCTGCCGGTACACGGGGGCCAGTCGCCGGTGCAACTGGCGGTAGACGTCGAAGATCTCGTCGTAGGTCGCCCGGTGGGCCGGCGTCGGCGCGAAGACCCGGTCGCTGCGCATCAGGCCGGGAATGTCGGCGAAGGTGACCATCCCGGTGCCGACCGCGCCGATCCAGCCCGCGCCCCGGGCGTTGACCGCGAGGGGGTTCGCGTCGCGCCGGATCTCGACACCGAGCACGTCGGCGAAGATCTGGCACCACGAGTCCGACAGCGCCCCGCCGCCGGTGATCGCCAGCGAGGTGACCGGCGCGCCGAGGAACCGGTCGACCGCCCGAAACAGCCAGCGGGTGTTGAGCGCGACGCCCTCGAAGACCGCGCGCAGCAGGTCGGAGCGGTTGGTGTCCAGCGAGATGTTGAGGAAAGCCCCGCGTAGGTTCGAGTCGTCGACCGGGGCGCGTTCGCCGTAGAGCCACGGGGTGTAGAGCACCCCGTTGGCGCCCGGCGGCACCGTCGGAATGATCATGTCGAACGCGTCGAAGATCGTGCCCTCGTCGCGGCTGACGTGCCCGGCGCCGAGCAGCGGATCGTCGTACTCCACGACCTTGTCGCGCAGCCAGGTCAGGTTGGCCCCGGCCGTGGCCTGCAACGCGGTCATCAGGTACCGGTCGGGCACGGCGCACGGCACCGCCGCGATCCCGGCGACCACGTCGGTCTTCTTCGCCGGGACGTGGGCCGCGATCCACGACGAGGTGCCGAGGTACAGGTGCGGCGCGTTGTCGCCGGTCGTGCCAGCGCCGATCGCGGCGGCGGTGTTGTCGATGGCACCGGCCACCACCCGCACCGACTCCGGCAGGCCCAGGTGCGCGGCGGCGGCCGGGGACAGCGTGCCGATCACCTCGGTGCAGGCGACGATCGGCGGCAGCTTGTCCCGGTCGATGCCGCAGTCGGCGACCAGGGCGGGGCAGTAGCGGACGTCGCCCGGCCGGCGGTTGTCGGTCACCCACGAGGTGAGAATCGAGTCGACGGTCGCCACCGTCCGCCCGGTCAGCTTCAGGTTGATCCAGTCGAGCACGTTGAGGAACGACGCGGTGCGCGCGTAGACCTCCGGCATCTCGTCGCGGATCAGCAGCATGTGCGCCGCCGGGTCCTTGCCGGTGGGCGACGGCATTCCGCCGGTGAGGCGCAGCCAGCGCGCGACGCGGCGCACCGACAACCCCTGGTACGCGGGGAAGCCGCGGAACTGGCGGCGCAGGTTCGCCGCGCCGCGCATGTCCAGCCAGCTGATGCACGGGGTCAGCGGCTCGCCGGCGGCGTCGACGGCGATGGTCCCCTCGCCCTGCGTGGAGGCGCACACGACGGTGACCGCCCGCAGGTGGTCGGGGTGGGCGCGGCCCAGGTCGGCGGCGACCTGCCCGAGGGCGTCCCACCAGGCGCGCGGGTCCTGCTCGGCGCCGCCGCCGGGCAGCACCCGCAGCGGCACGGCCCGCTCGGCCCAGCCGGTGACGGTGCCGTCGGCGGCGACGAGGGCGGCCTTCATCGCGGAGGTGCCCAGGTCGATCGCGAGGACCTGCGGTGCCGTTGCTGCCACCGGATCAGACCCCTTCGACCAGCGCGAACACCTGGTCGAAGCGGGCGAGCGCGTCGTCGATGACCTCGTCGGTGTCGGCCATCGAGGTGTACATCCGCGAGCCGGCCAGGGTGATGATGCCGTGGGCAGCGTACGCCGCGCCCATCTGCTCCATCAGCCGCTTGCGGGCCCTGTTCTCCTTGAGCAGCTTCACCGGGTGGCGCATGTCCAGCAGCATGACGCCGCTGCACTCCAGATGCACGATCGAGCCCTGGTTGTAGGCGACGTAGGGCAGGCCGTAGCGGTCGATGAGCCGTTGCAGGCCCCGGGTGAGCCGGTCGCCGGCCCGCCCGGCGATCACCGGCGCGTTCGTGCGGGCCATCTCCTCGATGGCGAAGTAACCGGCCGCACAGGACAGCGGGTTCGCCGACAGCGTCCCGCCGACCTGGATGTGCGCGCCGCTCTTGCCGTCCAGGCCGGAGCCGAAGACCGCCATCACGTCGGCGCGACCGCCGACGCCGCCGGCCATCGGGTACCCGCCGGAGACGGCCTTGCCCAACACGGTCAGGTCGGGGGTCACGCCGAAGTAGCCGGCCGCCCCGCCCAGGCCGAGGCGGAAGCCGGTGACGACCTCGTCGAAGATCAGCAGCGCGCCGAACTCGTCGCAGAGCTGGCGTACCCTGGCGTTGAAGTCGCGTGGCACTGGTCGGGTGCCGGACTCCGGGCCGACGGGCTCGACCACGACGGCGGCCGTGCCGCCCCGCAGCCGGTTCTCGATCAGCTTGCGCCGCAACTGCCCCAGGTCGTGCGGGAACGCCTCGCGGGTGCGGCTGGTCGCGCCGAAGGGGATGCCCTTGGCGTTCATCCGGTACGTGCCGGGCACCCGCAGCCCGTACACCATCGTGTCGGACCACCCGTGGTACGCGCCGCCGACCTTGATCACCATCTTCTTGCCGGTGAACGCGCGCGCCCCGCGCACCGCGGCCATCACCGCCTCGGTGCCCGAGCCGAGCGACCGGTACATCTCCACGTGCGGCAGGTACCGGTGGATGATCTCGGCGAGCTTGAGCTCGTACTCGTGGAACAGCCCGGTCACCGGCCCGGACGCCCGGACCACCTCCGCGACCCGCTCGTTGACCGGCCCGTAGTTGCTGCCCAGGATCGTCGGGCCGCCGGCCTGGAGGAAGTCGATGTAGGTGTTGCCGTCGCGGTCGACCAGGTGCGCGCCGTCGGCCCGCTCGATGGCCAGCGGGAACGGGTAGTTGAAGGCGAGGTTGTGCTGCACGCCGCCGGGGATGCGCCGCTTCGCGCGGTCGGTGATCTCCCGGCTCGCCCGGCACTTGGTGTCGTAGTAGTTGAGCACGTCGAGCATCGCGTCGTGGCGCAGCCCGCGGACAGGCTGGGCGATCAGCGCCCGCAGGCGGCGCATCACGTCGTCGACATCGGGATAGTCGCTGATGGCGTAGCCGAGCCGGGCGGCCTCGCCGCCGGGGCCGCTGCTGTCGACGGCGGCGGCGTCCGTTCCCGTCGCGGCGGTGCCGTCCTCGTCCGCGGCGGTGTCCGGGCGGGTGGTGGCCAGTGCGGTGGCCGCCGCGTCGGCGCTGGGCAGCTCCTCGTCGACGGGTACCCGCAGCGGCGGCACCGCCTCGGTGATCTGGGCGGCGATCCGCTTCTCGTCGGCGCGCAGCTTGCCGAAGGCGATCTCGCGGATCGCGGTCGGGATGGTGTAGACCTTCCCGGTCTCGGTTGTCAGCGCCATCAGGTAGGCGATCGAGACTTTCTCCAGCAGCGCCATGTTGAACACCGCCCGGTCGGGGTCGGTGCCCAGGGCCACGATCCCGTGGTTGGCGATGATGAAGGCGTTGTCCCCGCCGGCGACCTTCTTCTGCACTTTGCGGGCCAGGAAGTCGGTGCCCGACGGGGCGTAGTCGATGATGGCGACCCGCTTGCCGAGGAAGCGCACCTGCTCGTCGGTCAGCGCCGGGATGGGCCTGCGGAGGAAGGCCAGCGCCGAGGCGTACGGCTGGTGGGTGTGCACGATCGCGTTGACGTCCGGCCGCTGCCGGTAGATGTTGGCGTGCATCCCGCACTCGATCGACGGCGCGAGACCCGTACCGGAGTCGTCGGGCACGTGCTTGCCGGCGAAGTCGACGATGCAGACGTCCTCGACGCGCATCCGGTCGTAGTCGTAGTTGCTGGGGGTCACCGCGTACAGCTCCCGGCCGGGGACGCGGACCGACACGTTGCCCTCCGTCGCCTTGAGGTAGCCGCGCGCGAGCATGGTGCGGCACATGTCGACGACGTGCTGGCGGGACGTGTGGTGCTCCACGGCGCTCTCCTCGGTCCGGGCCAACGGCTGATCGACGGGGATGCCCGTCGAGGTCCATCGTCGCCGGGAGACGGACGCGGAGCACCGTCTCGCCGTACACGAGAATCGGGCTTCCGCTTATCACGGCGTGACAAAATCGCGGCATGACCGCGTCCCCGACCCCCTGGCAGCGGCTCCCCGCCGACCTGGCCACCGCGATGCGCTCCCAGCTGCCCGCCACCGTCGGGGCGGTCGCCGCCGCCGTCACCGAGGCCACGCCCGCCTTCGCCGCCATCTCCGACGCCAAGTTCGCCCGGGACGTGCGCACTGCCGTGCAGGTCGCGTTCGACCGCTTCCTCGACCTCGTCGGCACCGACGAGCCCGCCCTGCCGACGCGCGTCCGGGAGGTGTTCGTCGCGCTCGGCGCCGGCGAGGCACGCGAGGACCGTGGGCCCGAGGCGCTGCTGGCCGCGCTGCGCACGGCGGCGCGGCTGATGCTGCGCACCGCGTCGGAGTCGCTGGCCCGGCTGCGCCCCGTCGACACCGGGGAGTTGATCGATCTCTCCGACGCGATCATCGCGTACGTCGACGAGCTGGCCGCCGCGAGCACCGACGGCTACGCCCTCCAGTTGCGCGAGCAGGCCGGGGAGGGCGATCGGCGGCGACGGCAGCTCGCCGAGCTGCTGCTGCGCGGAGACGGCCTGCCCGCCGCCGTCGAAACCGCCGCCGCGCGGATCGGCTGGCCGCGCCCGGACGAGGTGGTGCCCGTCGTGCTGCCACTGGAGCAGGCCCGCGACGCCCGGTTCCGCTACGGCGCGGACGGCCTCGTGGTCGAACGCGGACGCGACGCCGTGCTGCTGCTGCGGGCCGGTCCCCGCGCCGCCCGCCCGCAGCTCGCCGAGGACCTGGCGGGGCGCGGCGCGGTGGTGGGGCCCACGCTGGGCTGGGCCCAGACCCCGGCGGCGGTCCGGCTCGCCGAGCTGACCGCCGGGCTGGCCGGGACCGACCCGGGGCCGGTCTTCGTCGACGACCACCTGATCGCGCTGACCCTGGGCGGGGAGACCGGCGCGCTGGCGGTGCTCACCACCCGCCGGCTGGCGCCCCTGGCGCACCTGCGCCCGGCGCAGCGGGAGAGCCTGCTGGTCACCCTGTACAGCTGGCTGCGGCACTGGGGCTCGCGCGCCGAGGTGGCCACGGAGCTGTTCGTGCACCCGCAGACCGTCAGCTACCGGGTCAAGCGCCTGCGCGAGCTGTACGGCGACGACCTGGACGACCCCGTTGCCCGGTTCGAGCTGCTCCTCGTGCTGGCCGGCCGCACCGACCGCCGGGCCGGGGAGCCCGCCCGCGCCGCCGAGGCGTAGAGGGCTCCCACCGGTCACCGCCCTGATCTGGGGGTGTGGCGGCGGTGCCAGAGGGCTTCGGCGACGGCGTCGACGGGGTCGATGTCCCCGGCCGCGAGGCGCTCGCGGGGGACGGCGATCCAGGGTGGCGAGGCGGGGGGTGGTTTGGCCGCAGGCGGTTCGCATTCCCTGCCGGGCGAGTCGGGCTGGCCGGCAGGGGTCGCGTTGGTTGGTGTGCCAGCAGCCGGCGACCACGCAGAAGCCGAAGCTGTCGGGTCGGTGGGGCCTCCCAGAGGGCGCGGGCCAGTCGCCACAGCAGGCGGTGCTAAACACTCGGCGGGCGGTTCCACGGGCGGGTTGTTGACGTCGAAGGACATGCGCCGACCATCCCGTCCGTCGGCGGGCGGTTCCATGGCCAGCGGCCATGTCACGGTGACATGGGGCGGCTCGACCAGCGCGAATGGTCGCTCTAGGCTGTCGCCCTGAACACCTTGAGTAGTCGGAACGCGACGCTGGGAGCTGCCGTGCTGCTCGATCCGCTGCGGATACCGGAGGATGCGTGGTCGCACGGCGAGGTGCTGAGCGTCCTGGCTGCCCGCGACATCGGCGGGTTGTTCCGGTGGATCACCCGGCTCACCGGGGCGAGTCAGAGCCGGATCGGGGCCGCCGTCGGGCTGGAACAGGGCTACGTCAGCCGGATCATGGCCGGACGCAAGGTCACCTCCATCGACGTCCTCGAGCGGATCGCCGACGGCTGCCGGATGCCCGACCAGGCGCGGACCACGATGGGTCTGGCACCCCGACAGGCCGCACCGCCGGCCGACCCCGGCCGGCTCACCCCCGGTCGGCCCAGCGAGCCGCCGACCAACCGGACCTGGCGCGACGACGTACGCAGTGCCGCAAAGCTTTGGCGAGGTGACGTGAACCGTCGAGACGTACTCCGGTAGGTGGCCTTCAGTTCCGCCGGCTACACCCTGCCGGCGCTGCGCTGGTTCACCGCCCCCGACCCGGCCCGGACGCGGCATCGTCGGTCAACCGGAGATTGACACCATCCGCGCGATGACCGCGACCTACCGCCGGTTGGACAACCAGTACGGCGGCGGGCACGCCCGCGACACCGTCGCCCGCTACCTTCACCAGGAGGTGACCCCGCTGCTCACCGACGGCCGGTACGACCATTCCACCGGTCGAAGGCAACGCCTCCTGGGCGCACTGCTCGGGCCGCCGCCCAGACGACGAGCACCCAACACGGCCCCCGTCGGGGGGTAAATCAGGGCCATGTCTGCCCGGTTGGCTGTGATCGACGGCGATTCGCACTGCGGCAGTGTCCGTCATGACCGTCATCAGAGGTGTCTCCTTGCTTGTCAGCAGTTACACCGTTGTTCTTGCAGGTCCCCCTGGACCAGCTCAGTGTCGACAAGTCGTCAAGACGTACAAGTATCTCGAAAGCTTCGACTACTATCGTAACCGATTCTCGACTCGGGAGTGGGTTGTTCTGATGGGTCAATGGGTCCGGGATCCGAGTGGGCTGCTAGTCCCGGCTTCCTTAGACTCCACATCGTCGGCGGAGGGCGAGGTGCCGTCACGGCCCCTGCGGAGATGGGCGGATGTGATGCAGGTGACTGTGGGCCTGGTGCAAGCCATTGCTGCGGCGCTTGCTTTGCTCATTGCCGGACTGGCGCTGCACGTCGCGGAAAAGGCATTCTCCGATCAGCGTGAGCTGAATGGGAAGCTTGGCAACAGTCTTGAGCTTGAGGAGCGGCGTTACCTGGAGCGATACGCCTCAAGAGTCGCATGGTGGAGGCCGGGGAATTATGTGTTCAAGATTCAGAACAGGTCGACGGTGCCGATTTCGGGTGTCCGAATAGTGCCAGAGCGCCGCGATTACCAGTGGGGATTTATCCAAATAGGCGACGTGCCGCCATGCTCTATCGCGACGATTACTGTCGATGACTCGGAACTCCTACCGGACATAACCACCTCCAGCGCCGAGGTGCTGCCCACGCGACCCATGCTCGAGTTCTTTGACCCTTTCGGCAAGTGGTCGAAGAGCGAGTTTGATCGAGCCGAGCAGGAACTCCGGGGCGGCCCGGGCTGGGACTCGGAGGCGCGCAAGGCTGAAGAAATTATAGTGGAGAGCCGAGGAGTGAGCGCTAAGCGGCGGATAGGCGTGGAGCCGGTGTCGGATTGCACCGATGGCCTGTGAGCTTCGACCGTGTGCCGTGCCGGAACTGCGTCCGCTGACGTGACCCCTGGGACTAAAAGATCGGGGTGACCAGGCCACCGGCGATCTCGCGGTTGACCGGGGTGTCGGCTGCCAGTACGGGTGCGCCTGCGGCCAGCGCCTCATGGACGGGCAGCCCGAAGCCTTCGTGGAACGACGGCCATACGAACGGGGTGCAGGTGGCGAAGTGCTGCGCCAGGCGTTCGTTGCTGAGGTGGCCGAGGGTGGCGATGTCGGGCGCGCGCGCCGTTGATGGGGAAGCCGCATTCCCAACCGAGGCGGGCGACGAGTTTCAGTTGCGGGGGCACGGTGTCGGGGCGGCACCGCCTGCGAAACCGGCGAGTGACCGTCGCCTTTAAGCTCTAGGCGCTCCGTCCGGCGGGGTCCGCCCGGGTTCGTGACCTCGAGCGGCCTCTGCGTTCGGCTGCCGACGGTTGCCCTCTTCCGGCCATGCTGCTGTCGGCAGCTCCGGCGCCGGAAGGAGTTTAAATCCGGCGGTCCTCGTCTCGGGTCAGCACGAACACGAACGGCCGGTCGGACCCGCGCAGGTCCATGACGCCGAGGAGCGTGCGCTCGTCGACCCGGCGGAACACGTCGTGGATGGGCAGCCGGTCGTAGCACATCGTCGCCGACACCACGCCCCGGTACTCGGTCATCCGTAGCCGCGCCGTTGGGCGGGTCGTGGTCAGCAGCGTCCGGGCCAGGGCGAATGCCCGTGCGGCCAGTGGCGTCCGCACCACGCCGGGCGGGCGCACCAGCAACCCCGTCGGCATCAGCGCCGGGTTGACGCTGACCAGTCTTCTGCCGGCGGAGAAGACCAGCGGGTGCACCTCGTCGGGGCTGTCGAATCGCTTGCCGTGCCAGCCGTAGTGCTCCAGCAGGCCGTCGAGTGGGTGGCCCGTCGCGAAGCCGCTGCCCCGCCAGGGGCCCAGCATCTCCTCGACGGTGACCGGCGGGAGCCCGTCGAAGCAGGCGAGGGCGGTCTCCAGGTTCCCCGGGGCCGGCAGGATGGCCGCCGGCTCTGCCGCGTTCGACATGGTCGCATCTCCTTGATCGCGTGATCGACCCGGTGCCATCGACGTTACGCCCGGATCGGGCCAGGCGGCGGACACCGGTGACATCGACCGGGCGCCGCTATCGACGGAGCGGAAAGTCCGCGGTGCAACAACCTCGACCTTGCGCCGCGTCTTGTCCGTCCACTGTGTACTTTGGCGGTTTGTTTCCCGCCGGGTCGTGGACCTTCGTGGCGTCATTCCGCGGTATCGCTCGACCACCGCACCGAAGGTTTTCTTCCCCGACGGGGTCGCCGGACCCTCGTTCGAAGGATACGAATCATGTACGACGCGATAGTCGTCGGTGGTCGCTGCGCGGGTGCCGCAACCGCCCTGCTGCTCGCCCGGCAGGGCCACCGCGTACTCGTGGTGGACCGCTCGTCGTTCCCCAGCGACGTCATCTCGACGCATTTCCTGTGGCCGCACGGAATGTCCTACCTCAACCGTTGGGGCCTGCTGGACCAGGTCACCGACGTGACCCCCACGCACACGGTCATCGACATCGTCAACGACGGCATCCCGCTGAGCGGCTCGGTGCCCACGGAGCTGCTGCGTGAGTACTTCCGGGACCTGCACGGCGACGACTCGGGCGTGGTGCAGAGCTACGCCTCGGTCCGCCGCCGCCTGCTGGACCAGATCCTCGTCGAGGCGGCGGCCAAGGCCGGCGCCGAGGTCCGCACCCAGTGCACCGTACGCGAGCTGATCACCTCCGAAGGCCGGGTCGTCGGCGTCCGGGGACGCGCGGCCGGCGGCGAGGAGTTCGAGGAACGGGCCCGGATCGTCGTCGGTGCCGACGGCCGCAACTCGTTCGTCGCGCGCACCCTCGGCCTGCCCCGGTTCGACGAGCGCCCCCGGTGCACGTTCGCCTACTGGAGCTACTGGTCCGGCTTCGACCCCGGCCGGGGGCAGATCCACCGGCGTGGCCGGCTCGGCTGCGCGGTGGTGCCGACCAACTTCGGGCAGAACATGGTCCTGGTCTGGGGGCCGAGCGAGTGGTCCCGGGAGTTCCGCGCCGACGTGGCCGGCAACGTCCAGCGGGCGCTGGACTTCGTCAGCCCCGAGCTGGGCGAGTTGGTCCGCACCCAGGGGACCCGGGAGGAGCGGATCTACGGAACTTTGGACCAGTCGGGGTTCCTCCGGCCGCTGCACGGGCCCGGCTGGGTGCTCGTCGGCGACGCCGAGTCCGCCAAGGACCAGTGCACCGCGATCGGCATGACCCACGCGTTCCGCGACGCGGAGCTGGCCAGCGCCGCCCTGCACCGGTGGCTGGCGGGCGAGGCGTCGTTCGACGAGGCGATGGCCGCTTACGAGGGGCGCCGCCGCAGCCAGAACGCCGCCGCCTACTACGACTACGTGTGCACGTTCGCCGAGATGCGGCCGTACCGGCACGACGAGTTGCAACTGTTCGTCGCGTTGCGTGGCAACCAGGAGGAGACCGACCGGTTCATCGCCACGCACGCCGACGTCGCGCCGGTCTCGGAGTTCTTCCAGGCGTCCAACCTCTTCCTGCTCAACGACGCCGCCAGGGAGTCGTCCGCCGGCTACCCGGTCTTCGACGACTTCGCCGCGACGTCGCGCATGTACCAGCAGAACCTCTTCGCCTGATGCCGAACCAGGGAGCTGACATCATGACCATTACCGACCTGCACCAACGCGACGACGGCGAGCTGATCGAGGCCATCCTGGACGCCGCCCGACGCGGGGACGTCGAGGCCATGGCGCGTACCGCCGCCGAGGTCTCCGAGATGACCCGCAACTGGGCCACCCACATCCCCTGGGACGACCTCGCGACGCTCGACGCGTCGGCGGCCGACGGCGAGTTCGCCCGGGTCGTCGCGGACCTGACCGAGATGTGGGAGCCGGCCCACCTGCGTAACCCCGTCGACCCGGACGAGGAGTACGCGCTGGACAAGAACGCGTACGACTTCTACCGCCCCGCCGGCCGGAACCTGCTCGCCCGCACCGAGGACTTCTACGACTGGGTGCAGGCCCGCCGCCGCACGGAGACCTGGCAGTACTCCCGGGTGCTGGAGGCGGCACCGGACAGCATCGCCCAGATCACCAACGACCTGGGCAAGCGGACCCGGGGCATAAACTTCAACTCGCAGGACTACCTGTCGTTCAACACCCACCCGGCGATCCGGGAGGCGGCGGCCCGCGCGATGCGCGACTACGGCCCGCACAGCGCCGGCTCGCCGATGGTGCTCGGCAACACCCGGATCTCCGAGGACCTGGAGGCGGCCCTCGGCGACCTGGTGGGGCTCGACCACGTCACGCTCTTCCCGACCGGCTGGGCGGCGGGGTTCGGGGCCGTGGTCGGGCTGGTCCGCCAGTCCGACCATGTCGTCATCGACCGGCTCGCGCACTCCTGCCTCCAGCAGGGCGCCCGGGCGGCGACCCGCAACGTGGTCCGCTACGAGCACCTCAACGTCGAGGCCGTCCGGCAGCACCTGACCGAGATCCGGTCGCACGACAGCCGCAACGGCATCCTCGTCGTCACCGACGGCCTGTTCTCGGTCGACGCCGACTGGCCGGACCTGGTGACCCTCCAGCGGGTCTGCCGGGAGCACGACGCCACGCTGCTGGTCGACGTGGCGCACGACCTGGGCTCGATGGGGCCGGGCGGCACGGGCGTGCTGGGGATGCAGAACCTCCTCGGCGAGGTCGACGTCGTCATGGGGGCCTTCTCGAAGACGTTCTGCTCCAACGGCGGCTTCGTGGCGTCGAACTCGCCCGCGTTGAAGCAGTACGTCAAGATGTTCAGCGGTTCCCATTTCTTCTCCAACGCGCTCTCCCCGGTGCAGACCGCCGTGGTCCGGGAGGCCGCCCGGATCATCCGGTCCCCAGAGGGGGACGTGCTGCGCGCCCGGCTGTTCACCGCGATCCACGCGCTGCGCGACGAGCTGACCGGCCGGGGGCTGACCTGCATGGGGGAGCCGTCGCCGATCGTGCCGCTGCTGATCGGCAACGAGAAGCTCGCCCGCACCGCGAACCGGCTGCTGTTCGACCGGGGGGTGCTCGCGTTCATGGTGGAGTTCCCGGTCACGCCGACCGGGTCGTCGAGGTTCCGGCTCCAGGTGCAGGCCGGTCACCGGCCCGAGGAGGCCCGGGAGGCGGCCCGCATCATCGACGGTGCGATCGCGGACTCCCGGGCGTACCTGTCCAGCGCGTTCGGCAGCGCCGCCCGGTAGCCGCCGGTGCGGGGCGTCGGGCCGGTGCTGGCCCGACGCCCAGTACCGGCTGGGTCGGCGGCCGGTCAGTTGCCAACGGGGGCGGGCGAGACCGGGACGTCCCGGCGGCGGCGCCTGGCCAGCGCCCCGAGGCCGACGTCGATGACGACGAAGGCGAGCAGGGGGCCGCCGAACCAGGGCAGCGCCCACCCGACGGCTACGGTCACCACGAGAGCGGGCAGCAGCGCCCACGCCGGCAGGCCGCGCAGCCCACCCCGTACGGGCGCAGTGCCGACGACGGCGCGGCGGCCGGTCCGGGTGGGGCGGCGTTGCCACCACATCCGGTAGCCCCAGACGGTGACGCACAGCAGGCCGAGGGCGACCGCGGCGAGCAGGACCTGGTTGACCGGGCCGAAGAGCAGGCCCATGTGCGCCTGGACGCCGAGGCTGCTGAGCTGGGCGAGTAGCGGCCAGTCGGCGAAGTCGCTGCGGGCGGTCACGGTGCCGGCGACCGGGTCGACGGCGATCCGGTCCCGGGCCACGGGCCAGGTGTTGTCGGTCTGGGCGACGGTCCACGCGCTGCCGGGCTCCTCGGCGGGGGTGATCCGCACCGGGCCGGTCAGACCGGCGTCGGTGGCGGTGGTCAGCACCCGGTCGAACGTCGCGGGGTCCGCCGCCGTGGCGGAGGTGCCGCCGTGCTGGTGTTCCCCGCCGCCCGGCGGGGGCGCGCCGGTGAGGCTGGTGGAGATCTCGGGAGTGCCGGCGCGCAGCGCGTCGAGCGCTGTGCCGAAGTTCCCCCCGGCGTAGCGGGACCAGGTCAGGCCGGTCGCGGAGAGGAAGAGCAGGCCGACGGCGAGCCAGACCCCGGTGGTGGCGTGCCAGGCCCGGGTGCGCCGCACCCCCCTGCGGGCGGACAGGTCCGGCACGAGCAGGTGCCTCGTCCGGGTACGGGTGGCTCCGCGGCGGCGCAACCACAGGATGATGCCGCCGAGCACGAGGACCCACAGCCAGCTCGCGGCGATCTCGGAGTAGTGGCGGCCGAGGTCGCCGAGATGCAGGTTGCGGTGCAGGTCGTCCAGCCAGGTGGTGACGGGGGTGGAATCGAACCAGGTGGTGAGCTGCCCCTCGACCCGCCCGGTGTGGGGGTCGACGTAGACGGTGTGCTGCCGGTCGCCGAGGCCGGGCTGGGCGAACTCCACCCGGGTGGTGTGCCCGTCCGTGCCCGGCTGCACGGAGGCGATGGTGCCGTCGGGGTGGGCGGCCCGGGCGGCGGCGACCTGCTCGGCGAGGGGCTTCGCTGGGCCGCCCGGGGCGGCGGTGAGCAGGTCGCCGTAGAGGACCCGGTCCAGTTGCGGGCTGACGGTGTACGCCAGGCCGGTCAGGGCGGCGACGAGCAGGAACGGTGCGACGAGGACACCAGCGTAGAAGTGCAGGCGGAGCAGCAGCGCGGCCCACGCCGGGGTGCGGCGTGCCGACGGGTCCGGCGCGGCGGCCGGGGTGCGTGGCTCCGGCGTCGACTCGCCGTGCAATTCGGTGATGGACATACTCATCCGATCGGAGTAGCCGGGATCGTTTCCCGGTAGGACTGTTCCCCTACGACAGCGGGTGGGTCCTGTCGCACCGGTGCCGTAGGGCCCATCCGGTGGGGTAGTCGGGTGCGGAGCCGGTGAAGTTCCTAGCTTCGCGGCGACCGACGCGGCTAGCGGGTACGCCGTCGGCGCAGCGCGGCCACGACGACGAGCGCGGCGGCGACCAGGACGCTGCCGGCCGCCACGGCGAGCGGGCCCGGCCCCCCGCCGCGACCGGGATGTGCCGCCGCGCCGGCAACCCCGGTGGTCGGGATCGGCGTGCTGGGCGCGGCGAGCGCCGGGGTCGTCGCGGCGGCGGGGCCGGCGACGGTGAACCGGTACGAGCCCTGCACGGGATGCCCGTCGGTGGACACGATCCGGTAGGCCACCGTGTAGGCGCCGTCGGGCAGGGGCTCGGCGACGGTGACGGTCGCCCGGGACCCGGTGACGACCGGTACGCCGGTGGGCACCACCCGCCGGGCGGCGTCACTGAGCACGATGGTGGTGAGCTCCGGGTCGAGCTTCTGCAGGAACCTCACCGAAATCTCGGACGGCGGCGTGGCCAGCCGAGCTTCGGCGGCGGGGGTGGCCGCCGTCAGGCTGTTGTGGGCGGCGGCCGGCGCGGCGGGTGCGAGCAGGGCCACCAGGGTGGTCAGGGCGACGGCGGGTCCCACGACGCGGTGGCGGCGGACCGGGCTGCGCATGCGGTTCCCTCTCCTGGTCGGTGCCGGTCAGGCGAGCAGTTGTTCGCCGACCCAGCCGCTGTCCGGACACCCGGGCGGGACGGCGAACACGGCGGAGCCGATCGGGGTGGTCCACTCGTTGAGCAGGTCCCGCTCGGCGAGGCGGCGTTGGATGGGCAGGAACTGCGTGACGATGTCCGCCTGGTACGAGGCGAAGATCAGGCCGCTGTCGGCGGTGCCGTCGGCGGCCGGCACGCCGTCGTAGTTGTACGGGCGGCGCAGGATCCGCAGCCGGTCGTCGGTGACCCGGGCGCGGGTCAGGTGGGAGAAGTCGGGGATGACGGTGAGCCCGTCGGCGTCGAGGGCGGCGAAGTCGGGCTCGTCGTGTTCGGCGGTCCCGGTCAACGGAGCGCCGGTGTCGAGCCGGCGGCCGACGGCCAGTTCCCGGTCGGCACGGCCGAGCAGGTCCCAGGTCTCCAGGTTCATGCTGATGCGTCGCACGACCAGGGTGGTGCTGTCCCGCAGCCACGCCGGCCCGTCGGGCACCCACACGGCCTTTTCCAGTGGCCCGCCGGGTTGAGGGTTGGCAGTGCCGTCCAGTTGGCCGAACAGGTTGCGCTGGGTACGTCCCGGTTCCGCGCCCGCCGCCCGGCGGAAGCCCTGCTGCACCCATGCCACCGTCGCGAACGGCCGGCTGTCCTTGACCAGGACCCGCTGGGCGTGGGCCACCGTGACGGGGTCGTCGGCGCAGATCTGCAACAGCAGGTCTCCACCGCACCAGCGGGGCCGCAGGCGGTCGACGCGGAAGGCCGGCAACTCCGCCACCGACGTCGGCCGTCGGTCGTCGAGGCCGGCGGCCCGGTAGAGGCCCGGACCGAAGCCGAAGGTGACGGTCAGCCGCGCGGGCAGCAGGCCGAGTTCGGGTTCGGTGTCCGCGAGGGCCGGTCGGCCCTGGGTGAGGCGGGCGGCGTCGTCGGTGAGCAGCCGCAGCAGCCGGCCCAGGCCGTCGCGGCCGGTGCCCGGCGCGAGGGTGAGCGCCACGAACGACGCGTGTGCCTGCGGTTCGGTGTCCACGCCCGCCTGGCGCGCGCCATTGAACGGCACGACAGCGCTGCCGACCTCGGTCGCCGGGACCGTCCCGGCGGACCGTACGTCGGTGTCCCCGGAGCGTACGTCGGTGTCCTCGCAACGGGCGTCGGTGATCGCGGTGGCGGCGGCGAGCGTGCCCCCGGCGGCCAGGGCTCCGCCGGTGAGCAGGGCGCGCCTGCGCACCGGGCGGCCGGTGGTGGTGCCGGTCATGCGGCGGGGCTCGTGGCCGCCCGCGGCGTGCCGCTCATGCCCGACATCGGGGTCACGCCGTGGCCGGGGGCGTAGCTCTCCTGCGCGCCGGTGAACGGCTTGGCCACGGCGGTGAACATCTGCGTCCTGCCGTCGGCGAAGGTGAGCGTGAAGGAGAGCTCGTCGCCGGCTCTCACCGGCTGCCTGAGGTTCATCAGCATCAGGTGCTCACCGCCGGGCTCCAGCACGTGGCTGCTCTTCGCCCTGACCACGATGCCGCCCAGCTTTGCCTGCATGACCATCCTGCCGTCCTTCACGGCCATCTCGTGCAGCTCCATCGGCGACACGTCGGTGGCCGCGCCGGTGATGGTCACGTCCGCGTCCCCGTCGTTGACCAGGGTGCCGAACGCCGCGGTCATGCCCTTGTCCGCGGCCTTCACCCACGGGTCGCGTACGGTCAGCACCGAGGCGGCGGCGCTCGCCGACACCGACGGTGAAGGCGTCGGTGCGGCCGTGGACGTGCTGCCCGACGAGCCGCAGCCGGCGGCGGCCGCCGCAAGGGCTGCGGTGAGTAGGACTGCCGTGCGCCGGTGTCGGCGGGGCGAGGTGAGGCCGGGCATGGGATCCCCTTCGAGGCTCGATGTCACGAGGGTGGTCGGCGTCACGGGGTGTGGAGTTCCGTGCCTGCCGGTGACCCACGCCACTCACGGGATGGGGTCGCTTCGGTGGACCATGGCGGGTTCACCCATCGACCGGTGCGGATCGATGCCGAGGGGGAGTGAAACTTCTGCCATCTGCGTAAAAAGTTTGACGAGGGTTGACCGAAGTTCGCCCGCCGCGAGGATGATCCGATGCGTCGTCCCCCTCCGGCCCCCGGCCGCTGCGTCTCGGGTCTGCTCGCAGTCGTCCTCGCCTCGGCGGTCGCCGCCCTCGGGGCAGCCCCGCCCGCTGCGGCGCACGGCACCCTGGCCATGTCCACGCCGGCGGCGGGCTCCACGGTCACCGAGCCGTTGGCGGCCGTGGAGCTCTACTTCACCGAGCGGGTCGCCGACAACGCTTACTTCGCGGTCACCGCGCCGGGCGGCGGTCGAGTCGACCACGGCTGGACGCACGGATCGCCAGCGCCCCTGGACGAGCCGGTGCGGGAGTACGTTCTCGTCGACGGGAAGTTCGAGCCGCGCGAGTACGCCACCGGGTTCCCGGCGGTGGTGACGCTCGCGCACCTGCCGGCCGTGGGGCAGTACACGGTCAGCTACCTGTCGGTGGCCTCGGACGGCGAGCCGGTGCGGGGCACGATGAGCTTCCGGTACGCCGGGCGGGTCACAACGGCGCCGCAGGGATGGCGTCCGCCGACCACCCGGCCGGACCCGTCGCTGGTCGCGGCAGCCGAGCGGCACGCGACATCCGGGCACGGCTCGCCCCAGTCCCCGGTCGGGTCGGCCGCGCCGGCCGCGTCGCCGGCCTCGCCCGGCGTGGCCGCTCCCGGAACGGCCCCGGAAGGCGAGGAGGGCAGTGGTTGGCCGGGGTGGCTCGGTGTGGCGGCAGCGGCAGCGGTCGCGGCGGGGGTGGCCGGCGTTGTGGGGTGGCGTCGCCGCACCGCCGCTGGGGTGGGCAGGCCGATGTCGGTACCCCGCTGGCCGTGGACGCGCCGCCGCCCCGCCGGTCGGGTGGCGCGTGCCTCGGC
>NZ_SMKJ01000517.1:0-2426 GCF_004348615.1 Micromonospora sp. KC207 | reverse complement strand
GCACCCCCACGACGCCGCCGACGACCCCGCCGAACGGCCCCTGCAAGGTCACCTTCACCCCGAACACGTGGTCCGGTGGGTTCACCGCCGAACTGCGGGTGACCAACGGTGGCAGCGCACTCAACGGGTGGTCGCTGAGCTTCGGCTTCGGCTCCGGTTCCGGGGTGCGGCTGACCAGCGGCTGGAACGGCGAGTGGAGCCAGAACGGCGACGTGTTCCTCGTCCGCAACGCCGCCTGGAACGGCAACCTGCCGGCCGGCGGCACGGTGAGCGTCGGGTTCCAGGGCACCTTCTCCGGAGCCTCGCTGCCCACCGCCGTCGGGTTCACCCTCAACGGCTCACGCTGCAACTGAGGCGACGACACCCCGACCGCTGACGCCCCGACCGCCGTGCCGCCGCGCGGCGGTCGGGGCCCGTCGGCCGGGCGACGCCGCTCAGGCGCCCTGGCCCTGGTTCTGCATCAGCCCGCCGTCCATGAAGTACGTCGACCCGGTCACGTAGTCGGCGTCGTCGCTGGCCAGGAAAACGGCGAGCCGGCCGATCTCCTCCGGCTCGGCGGCCCGCTTCCACGGGATGCTCTGCACCTGCTCCTCCAGGTAGGCCGGGTCGTCGATGGCCTTCTGGTTGAACGGGGTGAGCACCATCCC
The DNA here is from genome assembly GCF_004348615.1 of Micromonospora sp. KC207. Taxonomy (NCBI): domain Bacteria; kingdom Bacillati; phylum Actinomycetota; class Actinomycetes; order Micromonosporales; family Micromonosporaceae; genus Micromonospora; species Micromonospora sp. KC207. The sequence continues at coordinate 1,779 of NZ_SMKJ01000517.1, read as the reverse complement.
GGGCCCGATGTTGTTGACGTTGAGATGCATCGGCGCCACCTCCAGCGCGAGGCTCTTTGCGAACTCCAGCAGCGCGCCCTTGCTGGCGTCGTAGTCGGAGCCCCCGGCGCGGGCCACCTCCTGGTGGATCGACGTGATGTTGATGATCTTCCCGTGGCCGCCCTGGTCGCGGCGGTGTCGCACGAACCGCCGGGAGCAGAAGAACGCCCCGTAGACGTTGATCCGGATCGCCCGGTCCCACGTCTCGGTGTCCAGGTCCACCACGGGGATGCCGGAGGCGTCCACCCCGGCGTCGTTCATCAGCACGTCGAGGGTGCCGAACTCGGCGATGGCCGCGTCGAACATCGCCTCGACGTCCTGCTCGTCGCTGATGTCGCAGCGCACCACCACCGCCCGCCGGCCGGCCTGCTCGACCCGTTCCCGGGTGCTCTCGGCCCCCTGCCGGTCGTGCAGGTAGTGCACCACCACGTCGGCGCCCTCGCGGGCGAACTCGATGGCCGTGGCCTGCCCGATGCCCGAGTCCGAGCCGGTGATCAGGGCGGTCCTCCCGTCGAGCCGTCCGGTCATCAGCGTGCTCCCTCCGGTCGTCCCGTGCCGGTCGGCACGGTCTGGCGCGGGCGGTCCGCGCGTGCGTGTGGCTGCTGCTCGGCCTCGGTGAACTGCCCGGCGGCGTTGATCAGGCCGATGTGCGAGAACGCCTGCGGGAAGTCGCCGACAAAGCGGTAGTCGAAGTTGCGGTCCCCGCCCAGCGCCTCGGGCAGCGAGGTGGTCGCCGCCGCGACGATCGCGCCGCCGGGCTGGTACGTCATGCCCTGCACGACCAGCCCGCTGCGCCGCACCAGCTCTCTCGCCCTCGCCGCAGGTCACCGGCACATCGCCGCGCAGCCGCAGCCGGGCCGCCCCGCAGGAAGCCGTGTTCGCCGATCCGTCCGCTGTCCACGGCGGTGCCTACCCGGCGTCGGCGAGCAGCATTCGCTCCGGCGACGACGTTACCGCCCGCCGGCCGGGGGAACGCGGGTGGTCGACGAAGGAGGACACCATGACCAGACCCTCGACCTCGACTGCGGCCTGGCAACCCGGCATGCCGGGCGCGAGCAACCTCCCGTCCGGCCCGGCGGGCCGGCCCGCCGCGCCCAGCGGCGACGGCAACGGCCCGCAGGCGGGGCCGCCGACCGTGACGATCGGTTCGTACCCGGACTATCCGTCGGCGCAGCGGGTGGTGGACTACCTGGCCGACAACCGGTTCCCGGTGGAACGCACGGCGATCGTGGGGACGAACCTCACTCTCGTCGAGACGGTGCTCGGCCGGCTGACCACGGGCCGGGCGGGCCTGGTCGGCGCGGGCACGGGTGCCTGGTTCGGTCTGTTCATCGGCCTGCTGTTCGGGATCTTCACCGCTGGTAGCTGGCTCGCGGTGATCCTGGTCGGGCTGGTGATCGGCGCGATCTGGGGTGCCGTGTTCGGCGCGGTGACGCACGCGATGACCGGTGGCCAGCGGGACTTCACCTCGGCGAGCACGCTGCGCGCCGCCCAGTACGCGGTCACCGTCGATGCCGACCTGGCCGACCAGGCCCAGCAGCTACTGGGCCGGATGCACCTGACGCCGACGGGCGCGACCGCCCGCTGAGCGGTGACCTGACTGCCCAACGGGCGGCCCCGGGGACTCCCCTGGGCCGTCCGCCGTCCGTCGGGGGTCGACGCCCAACGGCGGTGTCCACGACATGGTGGTATCCGGCCGCCGGGATTCGGCCAGGTCGGCGACATGACGCCCCCCCCCCC
>NZ_SMKJ01000516.1:0-2428 GCF_004348615.1 Micromonospora sp. KC207 | reverse complement strand
TCTCCTCGGCCGGTGGTCTGGTGCTGGCGGCCGGGCAGGCCAACTACGCGGCGGCGAACACGTTCCTCGACGCGCTGGCCGAGCACCGCCGGGCGGCCGGACTGCCCGCCACGTCGCTCGCCTGGGGACCCTGGGAAGGCGTCGAGGAGCTGGTGGACGCGCGGGTACTGGGCCGCGCCGGCGCGGTGCCACTGCCCGCTGCGGCCGGCCTGGCGCTGTTCGACGCGGCAATGGGCGCGGCCGATCCGGTACTCGTGCCGCTCGCGCTGGACACCGCCGCGTTGCGCGCCGGTACCGCACTGCCGGCCTTGCTGCGTTCGATGACCGGTGAGTCGTCCGTCACCCGGCCGGTGGCCGGCGAGCCGGCGGTTGAGGGCGGCGTGGCGGTGCCGGACGAGGACGCCGACCTGGCCGGGCTGCTGGCCGGTCTCGACGGTGCCGAGCGGGTCGGCGCCATGCTCGACCTGGTACGCGGCCAGGCCGCCGCGGTCCTCGGCTACGACGACCCGGGCGCGGTCGACCCCGACAAGGCGTTCGTCGACCTCGGCGTGGACTCGCTCGCCGCCCTGGAGCTGCGCAACCGGTTGGGTACGCGGACCGGGCTCCGGCTGCCCGCCACGTTGATCTTCGACTACTCGTCCGCCACGCCACTGGCCCGGTACCTGCTGGCCGAGCTGCTGCCGGAGCCCGAGCCCGACCCGGTCGCCGCACACGCCCAACCCGACGCCGAGGAGCTGGCCATCCGGGACAAGGTCGCCGGGATGGACGTCGCGGCGCTGGTCCGGTCCGTGTACGGCGACGGGGAGGAGTCGGCGTGAGCGACGAGGTCTCCACCGAGCAGATCGTCGGGGCGCTACGGCAGTCGGTCCTCGACAACGAACGGCTGCGGCGCGAACTCGACCGGCTGACCGAGGCGGCCCGGGAGCCGGTGGCCGTGGTCGGCATGGCCTGCCGCTACCCGGGCGGCGTCCAGTCTCCGGAGGACCTCTGGCGGCTGGTCGCCGACGGGGGCGACGCGGTGGGCGAATTCCCCAACGATCGAGGTTGGCCCATCGAGACGCTGTACCACCCGGAGCCCGGCCAACCCGGCCGCACCTGTACCCGCCACGGTGGCTTCCTGGACGGCGCGGCCGACTTCGACCCGGAGTTCTTCGGCATCTCCCCGCGCGAGGCCCTGACCACCGATCCGCAGCAGCGGCTCTTCCTGACCGCGTGCTGGGAGGCGGTGGAGCGGGCCGGGATCGTGCCCGCCACCCTGCGGGACACCGCCACCGGGGTGTTCGCCGGGGTGATGTCCCACGACTACGTGGCGACCAGCAGCGACGGCGGCCTGGTCTCCGGCCGGGTGGCGTACGCGTTGGGGTTGGTGGGGCCGGCGGTGACGGTGGATACGGCGTGTTCGTCGTCGTTGGTGGCGTTGCATGTGGCGGTGGGTGCGTTGCGGCGGGGGGAGTGTTCGCTGGCGCTGGCCGGCGGCGTCACCGTGATGGCCCGGCCGGACATGTTCGTGTACTTCAGTGAACAGCGCGGAATGGCCCCTGACGGCCGGTGCAAGTCGTACGCGGACGGCGCCGACGGCGTGGGCTGCGCGGAGGGTGTCGGGGTGCTGCTGTTGGAGCGGCTGTCTGATGCTCAGCGCAACGGTCATGAGGTTCTTGCGGTGGTGCGTGGTTCGGCGGTTAACCAGGACGGTGCGTCCAACGGCATGACGGCGCCGAGTGGGTTGGCGCAGCAGGCGGTGATTCGGGCGGCGTTGGCGGATGCGCGGCTGCCGGTGGATGCGGTGGATGCGGTCGAGGGTCACGGGACCGGGACGCGGTTGGGTGATCCGATCGAGGTGCAGGCGTTGTTGGCCACGTATGGGCAGGGTCGGGAGCGTCCGTTGTGGTTGGGGTCGTTGAAGTCGAACCTCGGGCACACCCAGGCGGCTGCTGGGGTGGCTGGTGTGATCAAGATGGTGATGGCGCTGCGGCACAGCGAACTACCGCGCACCCTGCACGTCGGCACCCCCTCGTCGGTGGTGGATTGGTCTGTTGGTGCGGTGGAGTTGTTGGCCGATGCTCGGCCGTGGCCGTCGTCTGTGGGTCGGGTGCGGCGGGCGGGGGTGTCGTCGTTCGGTATTTCCGGCACCAACGCCCACGTGATCGTCGAGGAGGCCCCGGCACACGCCGTGGAGCCGGCGACCGGCAGGCCGTGGGATGGTGCCGTGCCGTGGGTGGTGTCGGGCCGTAGTGCGGCGGCGCTGCGGGCTCAGGCGGAGCGGCTGGCGTCCTATGTGGCCGACTCCGGGGTGGCTCCGGTGGATGTGGGTTTTTCGTTGGCTGCCGGGCGTTCGGTGTTTGAGCATCGGGCTGTGGTGTGTGGTGCCAGCCGGTCGGATTTTTTGCGTGGTTTGACGGCGGTGGTTGATGGCGAGTCTGTGTCGGGT
>NZ_SMKJ01000515.1:0-2438 GCF_004348615.1 Micromonospora sp. KC207 | reverse complement strand
GGCTGGGCGAGGAGTGCGGCGATGCCGTCGATCATCCGCATTCGGTAGGCGCAGTAGGCGTCCTGGTCGCCAGCCTGGTCCTGACGCCAGCGGGTGGCCACGCAGCCGCCACCGCACGCGGACCGGTACGCGCAGGTGGTGCACCGGCCCATCAGGGACTTGCCCTGGTTGAGCAGCGGCAGCCGCCGCTGAGCCGCGACGACCACGTTCTGCTCGGAAGCCTTGTTCAAGAGGGTGAGCTGCGCCTGAGGCCAGGGCAACTCGTCACAGCTGCCGAGCCGTCCGTCCGGATAGAGCGTGAAGACGTGGTCGCACTTCAGGTTGGAGAAGTGGCAGAAGCCGGTATCCAGCCCGCGCAGCCGTCGGATGGTGGATACGGCCGGTTCCAGCTTCAGCCGTGTGAAATGCCCGGCGCCGATCCAGCGGACGGTCGCGGCGAGCACGAACTCGGCGTATTGGTCCGGGGTGGTCGCCCACCCGGGCCCTTGAGGGCCGCGGATTGCCGCGCGCTGAAGGAGTCGGCTCGCGGGAGGGCGATGCCCTTGCGCAGCGGTGGGGTCCTGGACGGAGGCGTCGAAGCAGGGCACGAAACTGACGGCGTTGACCGCCTCGAAGCCAGCGAGGTGGTCCAGGACGGCCTCGGCACGGCCGAGCACGGTCGGAGTGACCGCGGCGATCACGCCCACCCTCCGACCGCGCTCGGCCAACAACCGCAACGCGACGGCTACGCGCGGGTACACCGCCCGGCCGTCGTAACCCACCCGCCAGGCGTTGCCCGCCTCGTCCCCGTCGAGGGAGATGCCGATCTGAAGACGCGGGTACAGGGCGTCGATCAGATCTAGCCACTGCTCATCGAGCAGCACGCCGTTGGTTTGCATCGATACCCGCACGACGCTGGGCTGGGACGCCAGTTCGCGCAGGATCTTGGCGACATGGTCGCGTCCGGCCGTCAGCGGCTCGCCGCCATGCAGTTCGACGGCGAGTGGACGCCCCGAGAAGAGTTCGGCGAGCCGACGCACCTGCCCGGCGTCGATCCGGGCTCCCCCCGGGACCTCCTTGCGTTTCTCGTAGCAGTACAGGCAGTCGATGTCACAGGTCTCACCCCGCAGCTTCAGGATCACCGATACGGCATTGTCGGCGTCTTCGACGTCGAGGCTGCGGTACAGGTGGGCCGTCGGGTCGTGCTGTTCGGTGGTTCCGTACATCGGCTGCCTCCCAGGGTGGCCGTGACCGGGCGGGGAATCAGTCGTACAGGCGTCCCAGCAGGGCGCCCTGGCCCGACTGGAGAACGTGGGCTGCCTCCAGCGGAATCCAGAAGCATTCGAAGTGCGTCGGCTCCTGCTCCCCGTCGTGGTCCTCCTGGCTCATCCACCGCTCCGACGTCGGCTCGGTGAGTTCCAGGTGGAAGACGTGGCGGCGCTGGAGTTCGAACCGGTACGGGGTGATGTCGTACTCGGTCTCGCCGAGCTTTCGCACGATCTTGAAGTCCTTCAGGCCGGTTTCCTCCCGGGCCTCGCGCAGCGCCGCCGCCTCCGGCGTCTCGCCGACGCGGATGCTGCCTGCCGGAACCTGGATGCCGACTTCCTCATAGCTGTAGTCGGTGTGCCGGAAGACCAGCAGTTTGCCGTCACGTACGACGTAGCAGAGAACCTTGTCCTTGGTGACCCGCTCGGGCATGGGAGGACCCCTCTTCACTCGTAGGAATTCAGACGCTTGCAGGCCCGGAGATCACGGCCACGACGACACATGATGCTGGGACAGACCACCGGTCGCTGGGCAAACGACCTTGAGTCTAGGTCCGGTGACCGTGCGGCACGAAGATTAAGCAACCCGTCCCAAGGGTGCTGCCTTAGATCACCGCGTGATGCCCGGAGCTGTGAACGCATTTTCACGCCGGCATGAACCACGATGGCGACGGACGGCTTTGTCTCGCGCTCCATGATCAACTCCCAGAAGCGTCATGTTTCGTTACGGGATCGACGGGCAATCAATGCCCCGTTCTCCACACTCGTCCTTCGCGCCGCTGCCGTGAATACAGAACATGCGGACGACGTGATTGTCCGCATGCGGCACGCCCACCATGCGAGCCCAGATCGACGCCCGCTCCGTCATTCATGGTTGCGCCGCGCTGAACGCTGAGTGACCCTATGTGTGCGATGTCCACGCTGCTCACTGCCAATCAGAGGTGAGCAGCCCAAGAAGGCGGTGTCATGGGCCAGACCCCGCGGGTGCTCCAACCGTCCATGTCCGAGCGCCACTTCTTCGGCGCCGAGCTACGGCGACTACGGGAGCACGCCAACCTCTCGCAGGCACGGCTGGGTGCCATGATCCGATTCAGTGCCGACCTGGTGCGTCGGGTCGAGACAGCGGACCGGTTTCCCTCCCGCGAATTTGTCGAGGCCTGCGACAAGGCGTTGATGACCGGCGGCGCCTTGATG
>NZ_SMKJ01000514.1:0-2461 GCF_004348615.1 Micromonospora sp. KC207 | reverse complement strand
CGGCACCCCCCGGCCGCCGCCCCTGCCCCAGGTGGTGTCCTTGGTGCCCGGCTTGCCGATCTTCGGGGTGCGCCCCTCCTCGGCCGCCGCCCGGCGCTCCTTGTCCTGCTTCCAGGCGGTGCGCTGGGGCAGCTTCTCGGTGCCCGAGTACGCCTTGTGCCAGGGGCGCTCGTCGGCGGGCAGGGTCTTGCCCCGACCCGCGAGGGCGCCCTTGTTCTTGCCGCCGGAGCCCTTCGGGGCACCCGCCTTCGGCGTCAGTCGCCGGCCACGGCGCTGCGAGTTGCCGGCCATCAGTCCTGCTCTCCAATAGTCCAACGGGGGCCCTGGGGGGTGTCCTCGACCACCACGCCGGCCAGCTTGAGCTGGTCGCGGACGGCGTCCGCAGCCACCCAGTCCTTGCGGCTGCGGGCCTGCGCACGCTGTTCCAGGGCCAGCGCGACCAGTGAGTCGACCACGCCGCGCAGGTCGTCCGCGCGACCGCCGCCGGTCCATGCCTCGTCGAGGGGGTCGATGCCAAGGATATCCAGCATCGCCCGCGTGGAGCCGAGGGCCGTGCGGACGGTCACATCATCGCCGGTGGCCAGGGCGGTGTTGCCGTCCCGGAGCACCTCCTGGAGCACCGCGAGCGCAGCCGAGGTGTTCAGGTCGTCGTCCATCGCGGCGACGAAGCCGGCCGGCAGCTCGCCCAGCTCACCAGGGCTGACCCGCTCGGCGGCCCGCTGGACGAACCCCTCGATCCGCCGGAAGCCGCTGGCCCACTCCCGCAGCGAATCCTCGGTGTAGTCGACGTGCGACCGGTAGTGCGCCGCCGCGTAATAGTAGCGTAGCTCGATCGGGCGCACCCCGAGTGAGCCGACGTACGTCAGGTCGAGGGCGTTGCCGAGCGACTTGCCCATCTTCGTCCCGCCGATGCCGAGCAGCCCGTGGTGCACCCAGTAGCGGGCGAACGGCAGGCCGGCCGCCTGCGACTGGGCGATCTCGTTTTCGTGGTGCGGGAAGGTCAAATCGAGCCCACCACCGTGGATGTCGAACTCCTCACCCAGGTAACGCCAGCACATCGCCGAGCACTCGATGTGCCAGCCGGGCCGCCCCCGCCCCCACGGCGAGGGCCAGTACGCGTCGGCCGGCTCGTCGGGCTTCGCGCCCTTCCACAGGGCGAAGTCGCGCGGGTCGCGCTTGCCCCGCTCCGGGGCGTCGTCGGCGGCCTGCATGGCGTCGGGCGACTGCCCGGACAACGCGCCGTACGCCGGCCAGGAGGCCACGTCGAAGTAGACGTCGCCGGAGCCGTCGGTGGCCGGGTAGGCGTGCCCGGTGTCGATCAGACGCGCGATCAGCTCGTGCATCTCCGGGATGTGCCCGGTGGCCCGCGGCTCGTACGTCGGCGGCAGCACGTTCAGCATCCGGTACGCGGCGGCCAGCGCCCGCTCGTTCGCGTACGCGATCGACCAGAACGGCCGGCCCTGCTCGACGGCCTTCACGAGGATCTTGTCGTCGATGTCGGTCAGGTTGCGGATGAACCGCACCTCGAACCCCCGGGCCAGCAGCCAGCGGCGCAACACGTCATAGTTGACGCCGGAGCGAAGATGACCGATGTGCGGGGGGCCCTGAAGGGTGAGACCACACAGGTAGACCCCCACCTTGCCGGCTTCCCGCGGGACGAAGTCCCGCACCGATCGGGTGGCGGTGTCATACAGGCGTAGCGTCACGCCTCCAGGGTAGCCGTCCACGCGTTCCGGGTTCGCCCCGCGCCGGGTCGTACGCTGCCCCTCGTGGATGAGGCGGCACGGCAGAATGGCACGACGACCCGGACCGACGACGGCACGCGCGGGGGTGAGACAGCCCAGACGCTGGACCGGGGGCTGCGGCTGCTGCACCTCGTCGCCGACGCGCCGGGCGGGCTGACCGTCACCGAGGCGGCCAACCGGCTGGGCATCGGCCGGGCCGCCGTCTACCGGCTGGTCGGGGCGCTCAGCGGGCACGGCATGGTACGCCGCGACGGCGACGGCCGGTTACGGCTCGGCGCGGGGGTGCTGCACCTGGCCCGGCGGGCCCAGCCGCTGCTCGCCGAGGGCGCGCTGCCCGCCCTGCGGCGCCTCGCCGAGCAGGCCGGCGCGACCGCGCACCTGACCGTCGTCGAGGGCGGCGAGGGGGTCGCCCTGGCGGTGGTCGAGCCGAGCTGGACGTCGCTGCACGTGGCGTACCGGACGGGGACGCGGCACCCGCTGGAGCGAGGGGCGGCCGGACGGGCCATCCTCGCCGCCCGGGCGGGCTCCGCCGGCCCGGTGAGCACCAGCGGGGAGTTGCAGCCCGGGGCGTACGGCGTGGCCGCGCCGGTGCTCGGCGTACCGGGGCTGGAGGCGAGCGTAGGCGTGGTGGCGCTGGCTCCGCTGGACCCGGAGTCGGTCGGCGGGCAGGTGCTCGCGGCGGCGGCGGCGATCAGCGCGGCCCTCGCCCCCTGACC
>NZ_SMKJ01000513.1:0-2468 GCF_004348615.1 Micromonospora sp. KC207 | reverse complement strand
CACCCGCGCCACCCGCCGCGCCGCCACTCGACCGGCCCGCCGCGCCGCCGGTGAAGCGGAGCCGGACCGAGTCGGCGACGTGCCGGTCCACCGCGAGCACCTCGACCAGGGCACGCGGCTCGGTCTCGGCGTCGCCGTTGACGGGAAGGACGATCTCCAGCCGGTCGCCCACCTCGGGCACCCGGCCCAACTCCCGCATGACCAGCCCGGAGACGGTGTCGTACTCAGGCGCCTCGGGCAGCGCGATACCAGTGCTGTCGGCGACCTCGTCGATCCGCCAGCGCGCCGGCACCACCCAGGACCCGTCGTCCTGCCGGGCCGGGGCACGCTCCGGCGGGTCGTCCTCGTCGCGGATCGGACCAACCAGTTCCTCGGCGATGTCCTCCAGCGTGATCACGCCAGCGAAGCCGCCGTACTCGTCCACCACGCAGGCGAGCTGCCGGTGGCCGACCCGGAGCCGGTCCAGCACCGTCGGCAGCGGAAGGGTCTCCGGCACCAGCAACGGGGGTACGGCCACCGCGCTGACCGGGGTCGTCGCGCGCTTCGCCGGGGGCACGGCCAGCACGTCGGCGATGCCGATCACGCCGGTTAGGTCGTCCACGCCCTCGGCCCCGCGTACGGGAAAGCGGGAGTGCCCGGTGTCGAGCAGCTCCACAACCCGGCTCAACGGCTCGTATGCCCGGACGGTGTGCACGTCGACCCGGGGCACCATGGCCTCCCCGGCGGTCAGCTCCCGGAAGTCGAGCCCCCGATCGAGCAGGTCGGACATTTCGGCATCGAGGTGCCCCTCCTCGCGGGACTCGGCGATGATCTGCTCCAGGTCCTCCGGGGTGGCACCGCTGGGCAGTTCCTCGATCGGCTCGATGCCGACCCGGCGCAGCAGCCGTACGGCGGCCCTGTCGAACAGGGTGATCACCGGCCCGGCGACCCTCAGGTACATCAGGGTGGACCGGCTCAGCGCCCGGGCCAGCGGCTCGGCGCGGGCGATGGCCAGGTTCTTCGGGGCCAGCTCGCCGAGGACCATCTGCACGACGGTCGCGATGAGCAGGGCCAGCGCGACCGACAGCGGCAGGGCGACGGCCGCGGAGGCCCCGGCCACGCCGAGCAGCTCGGCAAGCCCCGCGCCCAGGTACGGCTCGGCGACGTACCCGACCAGCAGCGCGGTCACGGTAATGCCGAGCTGCGCGCCCGAGAGCATGAACGACAGCCGGCCGGTGACCTCCAGGGCCCGGGCGGCGGCCAGGTCGCCTTCGTCGGCGAGCTGCCTGAGCCGGCCCCGGTCCGCGGCGACGTAACCGAACTCCTGGGCCACGAAGTAACCGGTGGCGGCGGTGAGAACGATGATGAGGACGAGTCCGACGACGATCAACACGGGTGGCTCAGGGCTCCCGGGGACGCCAGGACGGGAAAATGCCGGGCACGACCCGGCTGGCTACTGCTGCCCTCCTGGGCAGAAGAGTCGATCATGCAGCCATTTTATCGCCGTCGACTGAGCGCCCGCTGAAGGTGGGCTGATGAAGGTGCAAGGAAGGGCCCCTTGTTAACGCTTGAGGTAGAGAAGGGAGCCCTTCTCACCGCATTGGTGGACGAGCAGCCCTGCCCGCTCCCAGGGCCGACGTGTTAACAAGGGGCCCTTCCTATACCAAATACGTTAACAAGGGGCCCTTCCTTACCCCCCGTCGGCGAGTTCGTCGGCGTCGAGGAGGGAGCGGTCGACCCCGCCCGAGCGGTACGCGGCGCGGCCGACCATCTGGGCTGCCACCGGCGCGGTAGCCAGTTGGAAGACCGCCACCAGCGCGATCATGCCGAGGTCCTCGGGGGTACGCAGCCGCAGCCCGACCCCGGCGAGCAGCAGCATTACGCCGAGCACCTGCGGCTTGGTCGCCGCGTGCATCCGGTCGAGCACGTCCGGGAAGCGCAGCACGCCGATCCCGGCGGCGAGGCTGAGCAGAGCCCCGGCGACCAGACAGCCCGCACCCAGCCAATCTGCCACGGCACCAAGGCTCAGCCAGTGGGAGGAGGCGGCGGCAGCCGTGCTCGGCCAGTCCCGGGTGGCGGTGCCGACACTCAGCCAATCGGAGGTGGTAGCACCGGCGCCTAGCCAGTCGCGGCAGGAGGCGACAGCCACGTTCAGCGGGGCATCGAGAGCGACGGCGGCGTTCACGACTCCTCCCCGACGGCGAAGCGGACCAGGGCCACCGTGCCGACGAAGCCCAACAGGGAGAGCACCACGAGCACAGGCAGGGTGGTGGCGTGGCGGCTGATCGCTGCCTCCGTCCCGACCGCGCCGACCATCGTGTTGAGCAGGACGTCGGACGCGATAACGCGGTCCAGCAGCGACGGGCCGCGGTACATCCGGGCCAGCGCCAGCAGCGCGGTGACCGACAGGAGCACGGTGAGCACGGTGGCAAGGGCGACGGTCACTGGTCGGCCCCCCTTTCGGTGGGACGGGCAGAGTCGGTGGGAGG
>NZ_SMKJ01000512.1:0-2489 GCF_004348615.1 Micromonospora sp. KC207 | reverse complement strand
GCGGCCGGCTGGGGCTGCCGGGGGGAGCCCTGCGGCGGACGGGCTGGCTGCTGCGGCGATTGGGGCGCAAGCGGCGAGCCCTGCGGCGGACGGGGCGGCTCGGCCGGACCGGGACGACGGGCCGGCTGCGGCGAGCCGGGCCAGGGACCGTCGACCGGCCGCGGACGCGCCGGACCGGGTTCACCGCCACGGGTCGGGGCCGCCGCCGGCGGCTCGGCCGAAACGCGCCGCGCCTGCGGGTCGGACTGGCCAGGCGGCGGAAACTGCCCCGGCAGGCTGCCGTCCGGCCCCAGCTCGCCGCGCTGCCGCTTGGCGGAGCGCAGGTCGTCGATCCAGCCGAACTCCTCGCCGGCGATCGGCTCCTCGGGCTCGCTGTCGGGCCGGCCCCGGCCCCACCGGCGCCCCTTGGCGCGCGGTTCGCGACGCTCGTCGGGGCCGTCCTCCGGTCGCTCTGAACCACGGGATTTCACTGCTTGCCCTCCCCGACGGCGCCCGCGCCGTCCTCGTCCGCCGCGCTGGCGTGCCCGTTGCCCGACGGGTGGCGGCCGTTCCCCGGCAGGTCCGGACCATTTGGACGTGCCGAGGCGGGCAACCCCCGGACGATCCGGCGCAGCAGCGGCAGCCGGGTGGCCACCGCCCGCTCCGCACCGTGCCCGCTGGGACGGTAGTAGTCGGCCCCGACGAGATCGTCGGGAGCGTACTGCTGGGTGACCACCCCACGGGGGTCGTCGTGCGGGTAGCGGTACCCGGTGCCGTGGCCGAGCCCCCGCGCGCCGGAGTAGTGGGCGTCGCGCAGGCCGCGCGGCACCGGCCCGCCCCGGCCGGCGCGGACGTCGGCCATGGCGGCCCCGAGCGCGCTGGTCGCCGAGTTGGACTTCGGCGCGGTGGCCAGGTGGATAACCGCCTGGGCGAGGTTGAGCTGCGCCTCGGGCAGGCCGACGAACTCCACGGCGTGCGCGGCGGCGATGGCCACGCCCAACGCCCCCGGGTCGGCCATCCCGACGTCTTCGCTGGCGAAGATGACCAGCCGGCGGGCGATGAACCGGGCGTCCTCGCCGGCCACCAGCATCCGGGCCAGCCAGTGCAGCGCCGCGTCGACGTCGGAGCCGCGCATGCTCTTGATGAAGGCGCTGGTGACGTCGTAGTGGGCGTCGCCGGCCCGGTCGTAGCGCACCGCCGCGACGTCCACCGCCTGTTCGGCGGTGGCCAGATCGATCCGGTCGACGCCGAGTGCCGCCGCCGAGGCCGCTGCGGCCTCCAGTGCGGTCAGGGCCTTGCGCACGTCGCCGCCGGCGAGGCGTACCAGGTGGTCCTCGGCGTCGGTCTCCAGGGTGAACGCGCCCGCGAGGCCGCGCGCGTCGGCGACCGCGCGGCGCAGCAGGCCGCGCACGGCGGCGTCGTCCAGCGGCTGGAGGGTGAGCAGCACGCACCGCGACAGCAGCGGCGAGATGACCGAGAAGTACGGGTTCTCCGTGGTCGCCGCGAGCAGGGTGACCGTCCGGTCCTCGACCGCGGCGAGCAACGAGTCCTGCTGGGTCTTGCTGAACCGGTGCACCTCGTCGATGAAGAGCACGGTCTGCGGACCACCGGAGCGGCGCTGCCGGCGGGCGGTGTCGATCACCGCGCGGACGTCCTTGACCCCGGCGGTGAGCGCCGACATGGCCACGAAACGGCGGTCGGTGGCGTGGGCCACCAGATGCGCGATCGTGGTCTTCCCGCAGCCGGGCGGCCCCCAGAGGATCACCGACATCGGGGTGGCCCCGACGACGAGCTGGCGCAACGGCGCGCCCGGGGCGAGGAGGTGCCCCTGCCCCACCAGCTCGTCGAGGCTGGCCGGGCGCATCCGGACGGGAAGTGGCGAGTCGGCCGCCACGGGGGTGAAGCCGTCGACGCCGACGGAGCCCGTGGGGGCGCCGGGCACCCCGGCGGGTGCGCCGAGAGAAAAAAGAACGTCGGACTCCATCACGAAGACAGTACCGGGCCTGGTCCGCCACGCCGGAACTGCGCCGCGGACCCGGCCCGGTTAGATCAATTTCGGTCAGCCGCGGCCGGGACGGCGGCCCCGGTACCAGCGGCCACCGCCACCGCCGCGCGAGCCGCTGCCGACCCCGGCCAGGTAGAGGGAGAGCAGCAGCAGGCCGAGCATCAGCAGGGTGTGCACATTGAACAGATCCGGCGCGCCGAAGTCGGTGTCGAGCAGGTCGAGCAACAGGGCGAAGCCGAAGACGATGGCCGCGAGAATGGCGAGCATGTCGGTCCTCCGGTGGGGGTTCCCAGTAGGTCACCGCGTGATGTACCCAATCGGTCCAATCGCCAATCTCCACGTGGAGCGGGCTCGTCGCGGCGACGGTGGGTCACCAGCGCGTGCCCTGGGGTAAGGAAGGGCCCCTTGTTAACGCCTCCGGTAGAGAAGGGTCCCCTTCTCACCGGCGAACCGCGGAGGCGGGAGCGGGAGCAGCGGAAGGGGGCGCGGCGACGGAAGCGGGGTC
>NZ_SMKJ01000511.1:0-2496 GCF_004348615.1 Micromonospora sp. KC207 | reverse complement strand
TTCTGCTGACCCCGTCAGGCCGAGAGGTGCCGACGCAGGGCCTGAAGCGAGGAAAATTCTCCAACGGACCAGCCTACAATCTGACCGTCGCCCGCCTGCACACGTACTATGTGCTAGCCGGCAACACGCCGATCTTGGTCCACAACACCAACAGTTGCTCTATCTCCGGGTCAGCGGGCGGGCAGAAGTTGGCAGATCAGCTCCGTTTGGAATCGGCAAACTCCATGTTCACGCCGGGCGGTGGCCTTACGAGCCAAGCTATTGGTGAGTCACGACTCATCATCCGTGGTAGCGACTTGGGCAACCAGCAGCTCCGGGCTCACCTTACCCGCGACGGCAGCGATATTGCGGACTGGGGAAAATACACGACGAGGACGCATCAGAGTCCCTACGGGGATTTCCAAGTCCATTACTACTACAATTCGAGAACTGGAAATGTGGCCTACGACTACGACTACAAAGTTGTGATGAACGCGAGGTAGTGGTGCGGGTGAAATATGCGGGACGGCAGCCAGAGGGCATGTCCCACCAGGGGGTCGACGCTCTGTCGGTAGGACGCGAGTATGCGGTGCTTGAGATCTCATCGCTTGCCGATCGGCCCTCCTACTTCCGAATTGAGGTCGCCAACGGCGAGCCTCCAGCGCTATTCGATGTACGGCTCTTTGAAGTCACATCGCCAATGATTCCCCCAAACTGGATGTGTTCGCTCGATGAGTCCGGGCTGCTGACAGTCGGGCCTAAGGCCTGGAGAGAGCGCGATTTTTGGGAGGCGTATCTAGAACGACGGGAGTGGGCGGTGACTGTATACGAGAGAGAGCGCGAGGCGATTCTGACAGCACGGACGGAATGATGCTGTGCGGATCAGTCGCTTGGTCGCGTCTGGCGCAGTATGCTGCGCGCAGCTTGAGCGGGTGTGGTCACTGGCCGTGACTACTGGATGTGCGGGTCGGTGGTCGTCAGCCCGGGTTGCCGTCAGAGAGTAAGGTGCATGGCAATAATCGATACTCTCCGTACCGGGGAGATCGTAGCGGGTGTGTGGCTGGGCGGTGGCGTGCCGCGTAGCGATGCGGCGTCGATCCCCGGAACCGCTCGCCGCGGGTGGTTGGTGAAGGGATCGTCACGGCCTCGGCCGGTCGATGGGTGCCGGGCTCGGTGTTGCTGGCGTGCGCGCGGGGCCGGAACGGCTGTAGCGCGTGCGCGCGGCCCGGCCGCGGCCGGGCCGTACTTGATCCTGTAGAGCAGTTTTGAGCCAGTCGGATCTTGGTCGAGGGCCTTGGTCCGGCTGGCTTACTGCTTCGGTGCGCGGTTGCGGCTGCTGCGGGAGCGCTTGGCGGGTGGTGGCGCCTCGTCGCTGCTGGGGCGTCGGAGGTGTTCGGGCTGTTGGGCGAAGTTGCCTCGGTCGGCTTGGTATTTGATCACTTCGTCGATGAGGTCGCTGTTGGTGTCGGCGTGACGCAGCGGGTCGTGCAGGGCTGTGTTCTTGTCGTCGGCGGTGCGGGCGTGGTGGTAGCGGATGGTGATGGCTTGTTGGTCGGCGAGGTAGCCGGCGACTCGACGACGGAGGTCGGGTCGCCGATGGGTTGACGGAGGACGCCGCCGCGTAGCAGGTAGGACGCCCCCATCGCGAACAGCCTCGTCCCCGACGCCGCCGCCATCGTCACCGACGAGCGCGGCCGCGTCCTGCTGCACCGCGCACCGACTCCGGCACCGGTGAGATCGTGCCGCCAGAGGACGTGGTCCGGCACGACGGCGACGACCCATACCGCAGGGATGTCTCGTCTGCTACGCAGCTCGAACGGCGCAGGGCGGGGCTCAGCTTTGCCGGACCTGCCCGATGAGTGTGATGGCGACGGTCCGACCTACCGGGCAAGTTCGCACTTCCGCCAGACCGCCGCGGAGCGGCGGCGGCGCGCAGACACCGGCCAGCACCTCCGTGCCCGGTCGGGCCGGCCGACAAACTCACCCCATCGCGGTAATCCCGCCGGTCATTCGGTGGCGTCCGGCGTTGTCACGCCCTCGACCGCCTGGTCAAGACACCCCAGCTCACGATGTACACCAACCACCAACCACCCTGGTCGTTCTCCGGCGACCTCGCCTCACGGCCCTACCTGCCGAACGCCACCCAGGCCGCGGGCGGCATAGCCATGGTGCGCCTGTTCTGAGTGCTGACTGTGTGTCGGCGACACTGTGTTGCAATCCGCGCCCGGCGCGGTGGCCGGGCGCAGCCGACGGGACCCCTAGCCCCCGAGGCCACCACACCCTAACTGGACGTTTGCTTCACCTTCGTGCCAGTAGTGGCTGATTCGCCACTCGACCTCGGCAGCATGAGATGTCCGGCTCTCCCCAGAAAGAGCGCATCTCGTGGACGCGAACCCGACCGGAATCAGAGCATTTCACCCCGGGATCGTGTCTGGTTCACTTTCACCCCGGCATCGACGGACATCACGTCCGCCGAGCCGATGCCCCAACGACATACGCCTTCACCATGACCGAACG
>NZ_SMKJ01000510.1:0-2509 GCF_004348615.1 Micromonospora sp. KC207 | reverse complement strand
GCCGGAGGTCTGGCTGCTGGGGTCCAGCGGGTTCAGCGCGCAGCTCGCGGGGCTGCTGGGGCTGCCGTTCTCGTTCGCGCACCACTTCAGCGCCGAGCACACCGTGCCGGCGCTGGCGCTGTACCGGCAGAACTTCCGGCCGTCGCGGTGGCTGTCGCGGCCGTACGCGATGGTGGCGGTGAACACGATCTGCGCGGAGACCGACGAGCGGGCGCAGTGGCTGGCGGGGCCGGCCGCGCTGGCGTTTTTGAAGATGCGCTCGGGGCGGGCGCAGCCGCTGCCGTCGCCAGCGGAGGCGGCGGCGTACCCGTACACGGAGGCCGAGCGGGAGTTCGTGGCGCAGCGGCGTGAGGGGCAGGCCATGGGCTCGCCGGAGACGGTGGGCCGGCAGCTGGCGGAACTGCTGGCGCGGACCGGCGCGGACGAGTTGATGCTGACGACGATGGTGTACGACGGGGCGGACCGGGTGCGCTCGTTCGAGCTGGTCGCCGAGAAGGTGGCGGGCGGGCTGCGCCGGGACGGGTGAACCCGTCTGGAAACGCCCGAAACACGATCTTCATACCGACGTCACCGCTGCGTTGCGCATGCCGCGTAACTTTGGTTCCGGTGGTGGTACGGCACTCCCCGGTCGGGACGGGTCGGGGGTGCTGCGGTGTGGTGCACCGGGCCGGAGCTGTGCGGATTCCGCGGCTGCGGCCCGGTGCCTGCCACCCTATCGAAGCGCGGTCAGCGCAGGTAGATGTTCGGCGTGGGCGGGGCGCCCATGCCGTCTCCGATGAAGAAGCCCGGGTGCGGCGGCTGGTTGTAGGCCGTGTTCTGCCAGGCGATCGCGGCGCGGTACTGCGGGTCGTGCATCAGGGTGTGAATCCGGGTGCCGGTCTGGGTCGGGGTGCTGTAGATGCGCAGCGCGCGGCTGTCGCCGGTGCGCCAGATCACCTCTTCCCGCCAGTCGCCGAGGATGTCGCCGGAGAGCGCCGGGGTGGACTTGGTGCCGTTGTTGGAGGCGACGTCGCTGCCGGTGAGCAGCCGGGTCTCGCCGCCGGTGCCGTACTTGTCGATCTTCGTGCCGTCGAGGAGCTCGCGGACCGGGTCGCCGTCCCACCAGGCGAGGAAGTTCGCCGAGGACGGCTTGCGGCCGACGTTCTGGCCCCGGGTGTTGGCCAGGTAGCTCACCGCCGACGACCAGGACTCGGCGCCGGGGCTGCCGGCCCAGATGTCGCCGGAGACACCCCGGCCGTTGTCGCCGGAGGCGGGGGTGGACCAGATGATCTGACCGGTGCGGGCGTCGGCGAAGTACGAGCTGGGCTTGCTGGCGTCCTCGTCGACCTTGAACACCTCCAGGCCGGACCGGCTCGGGTCGAGGTCGCCGACGTGCAGGGCGTCGCCGTGGCCGTTGCCGGTGGAGTACAGCAGCCGGCCGTTGTCGTCGACGGTGGCAGCCCCGTAGACGATCTCCTGCCGGCCGTCGGCGTCGACGTCGGCGACGGAGAGGTTGTGGTTGCCCTGGCCGGCGGCGGCGGAGTTGCCGGAGGCGTTGGAGTCGAACGTCCACCGCTTGGTGAGGGTGCCGTTGCGGAAGTCCCAGGCGGCGATGACGGCGCGGGTGTAGTACCCCCGGGCCATGATCAGCGAGGGGCGCTGGCCGTCGAGGTACGCCGTGGCGGCGAGGAACCGGTCGACGCGGTTGCCGTAGCTGTCACCCCAGGAGGAGACGTTGCCGCGCGGCGGGTCGTAGTTGACGGTGGACAGCGCGGCGCCGGTGCGGCCGTCGAACATGGTCAGGAACTCGGGGCCGGAAAGCACGTACCCGCTGGAGTTGCGGTAGTCGGCCGACGCCGAGCCGATGAGCTGGCCGGTGCCGGAGCGGGTGCCGTCGGCGGTCTTCATGGCCACCTCGGCGTCGCCGTCGCCGTCGTAGTCGTACACCTGGACCTGGGTGTAGTGGGCGCCGGCGCGGATGTTGCGGCCGAGGTCGACGCGCCACAGCCGGGTACCGGTGAGGGTGTACGCGTCGACGTAGACGTTGCCGGTGTAGCCGGACTGGGAGTTGTCCTTGCTGTTGGACGGGTCCCACTTGAGGACGATCTCGTAGTCACCGTCGCCGTCGAGGTCGCCGACGCTGGCGTCGTTGGCCGAGTAGGTGTACGCCTCCCCGGAGGGGGTGGTGCCACCGGCCGGGACCTGCAACGGCACGTCGAGGTAGCCGTTGGCGAACTGGAGCGCGGGCGCGGACGCCGCCTGCTCGGTGCCGCCCACCACGGCCCGCACGCTGTACGCCGAGCCGGCCGCCGCCCCGGCGTCGAGGTAGTTGGTCGCGCCGGTGATCGGGCTGCCGTTGACCTTGGTGGAGCCGCGGTAGAGGTTGAACGACACCCCGGAGGTCTCGGTGCCCAGCAGTCGCCAGGAGACGAGGTTGCCGCTGCCGGAGCGGACGCTGATCAGCCCCCGGTCGAGGTCCTCCATCTGCTTGGCCCCGGCGGGCGGGGTCGTCGGCGGAGGTGTGGTGGGC
>NZ_SMKJ01000509.1:0-2520 GCF_004348615.1 Micromonospora sp. KC207 | reverse complement strand
GCGGCGGGGTGCCGTCGCCGAAGGGTCGGCCGCCGAGGGCCTCCCGGCCGTGCGGGGTGAGCCAGTTCGCCAGGTCCGGGCCGAGCGGGACGACCCCGGTCGGATTGATGTCCCGGTGCACCTCGTAGTAGTGCCGCTTGATGTCGTCGAAGTCGACCGTGTCGCCGAACCCGGGGGTGGTGAACAGGTCCCGGGCGTACGCCCACAGCACCGGCATCTCGGCCAGCTTGCTCCGGTTGCACTTGAAGTGGCCGTGGTAGACGGGGTCGAAGCGGACCAACGTCGTGAACAGCCGCACGTCGGCCTCGGTGATGGTGTCCCCGACCAGGTACCGCTGCCCGGACAGCCGCTCGCTGAGCCAGTCCAGCCGGTCGAACAGCCGGTGGTACGCCGCCTCGTGCGCCTCCTGGCTGCCGGCGAACCCGCACCGGTACACGCCGTTGTTGACGTCGGCGAAGACCACGGCGTTGACCCCGTCGATCTCGTCGCGCAGCCGGGACGGGTAGAGCTCTGGCGCGCCCTCGCGGTGGTACTCCGTCCACTGGAGCGACAGGTCCAGGCTCATCCGGGCGTAGTCGTTGGTGACCACCTGCCCCGTTGGCACGTCCACCATCGCCGGCACGGTGATGCCCCGCTCGTAGCCGGGGAACCGCGCGAAATACGCCTCTTGGAGGCGTTCGATGCCGAGCACCGGGTCGCGCCCGCCGGGATCGCGGTCGAACGTCCAGCTCCGGGCGTCGTGGGTCGGCCCGGCCACGGCCATCGAGATGGCGCCCTCCAGGCCGAGCAGCCGGCGCACGATGATCAGCCGGTTGGCCCACGGGCAGGCGCGGCTGACCACCAGGCGGTAGCGGCCGGGCTCGACCGGCCAGCCGTCCCGCCCGTCGGCGGTGATCCGGGTGGTGATGTACCGCTGGTCCCGGGTGAACTCGCCGCCGGGCTCGACGTACTTGCCGCCGGTCGTCGTGCCTGCCTCGTCGCCCACATCGCCCCCTGGTGTCCGCCTCGTCGTCTCCGCCCCATCTTGGCCGATCCACCGCCGCCGGGCCTGCCGAGAACGAAGTTCGACGCGCGGGCGGTCCGCCCCCGGGGCCGCCGAGGGCGGTTGACCGTGTTCCCCGGGCCGCCGGGGCGGTTGGGCGCGTGCCCGGGTCCGACGAGGCGGATCACCGTCCGGCGAAGGCGGGGCGGCCTGCCCGCGTGGCTAGGCTTTTCGGGTGAACGACGTGGAGGCGGCGGCCCGACGCTTCATCGCCGACGTGTGGAACGCCCAGCGCGAGGAGTCCGCGTACGAGCTGGTGGCGGCGGGGTGCCCGGGGCTGGGCGGGACCGGCCCGGAGGCGGCCCTGGCCTGGCACCGGCAGCGGCGGGCGGCCTTCCCCGACCTGCGCTACAAGATCGTGGACGTGTTGGCCGCCGATGGCCGGGTCGCCGTACGCTGGCGGGCCGCCGGCACCCAGGCCGGACCGTTCGGCCCGGTGCCGCCCACCGGGCGGGTGGCGAGCTTCTCCGGGGCGACGTTCCTGCGCTTCGATTCGGCGGGGCGGATCGTCGACGTGTGGCACGCCACGGAGCTGTTCCAGCTTCTCCAGCAGCTCGGCGTCGAGATGCTCCCGCCGGTCACCGGCCCCTGAAGCCGCCGCCGGCCCGTGCGGCGTGATCGGTCACAGGTGCCGGGGCGTGATCCGGGCGATCGACAGGTTCACCGGGAACGGCTCGCCGGTGTCGACGAACTTCGTCCAGCGACCGGTTCCCGTGTACACCTCGTTCACCGGATCGAACCGGTTGGTGTGGACGACGTCACCAGCACGTCCGGGACAAGGAGCGGGGCGACCGTCCTCGGGCAGCCCGTCGAGGTCGTCGGTCGTCCACCCGCCCTCGGGCGGGAAGTCGCTCTGCAACGCGGCGGTCATGGGACGGGTCCTTCCCGGCGTGTCGTTCTCCCCGCCGTCACCGTAGCGCGCGAAGGGCCGGGTGGTGGTCGCGCGCACCGGGGGGCACAGGGCAGGATGGGCGCATGGGCGAGATGAACGAGCGGGGCGTGCCCGGCGAGGGGCTGGTGAAAGGGCTGGCGGTCACGCTGCGCACGATGACGCGCCGCTCGACCACGCAGCAGTACCCGGACGTCGCCCCCGAGCTGCCGCCCCGATCCCGGGGCGTGATCGCCCTGCTGGCCGAGAACTGCACCGTCTGCATGCTCTGCGCCCGCGAGTGCCCGGACTGGTGCATCTACATCGACTCGCACAAGGAGGAGGTGGCGGTGCCCGGCGCCGCCCGTCCCCGCCAGCGTAACGTGCTCGACCGGTTCGACATCGACTTCTCGCTCTGCATGTACTGCGGCATCTGCGTCGAGGTCTGTCCCTTCGACGCGCTCTACTGGTCGCCCGAGTTCGAGTACGCCGAGTACGACATCCGGGACCTGCTGCACGACAAGGACCACCTCGGCGAGTGGATGGCCACCGTCCCGCCGCCGCCCGCGCACGACCGCAACGGCGAGCCGGCGAAGGAGGAGGCCACCGC
>NZ_SMKJ01000508.1:0-2521 GCF_004348615.1 Micromonospora sp. KC207 | reverse complement strand
AGGCCGACGAGCGCTGCCGGGTCTACCGCTCCGCCGACGCGGGCGAGACGTGGGAGGCGCTCTCGGCGGGCCTGCCCGATGGGCCGTTCTACCCGGCGGTGCTGCGCGACGCGATGTGCGCCGACGACGCCGACCCGGCCGGGGTCTACTTCGGCACCCGCTCCGGCGAGGTCTACGCCAGCCGCGACGAGGGCGACTCCTGGTCCCTGGTCGCCGCGCACCTGCCCGACGTGCTCTGCGTCCGCGCCGCGGAGGTCTGAGTGGTCACCGTCCTGGTGCCGGGGCCGCTGCGCGGCGAGGTCGGCGGCGCGACGCGGCTCACCGTCGCGGCGGCCGGGACGCTGCGCGACGTCCTCGACGAGTTGGCCGGGCAGTGGCCCCGGCTGGCCCGGCGGTTGCGTGACGAGCGCGGCGAGGTGCGCCGGTACGTCAACGTCTACGTCGACGGGGAGGACTGCCGGCATCTGGGCGGGCTGGACGCGCCGGTCCTCCCCGGCGCCGAGGTGCGGGTGCTGCCCTCGGTGGCCGGCGGCTGACCCGCGTTCCCGCCACCGAATCCCACCGCGCGCACCCGATTCGCCGCCTCCAGCCGAGGGCACCGGGCAGCCGATTCGCCGCCGCCGGCCAGGCCACCACGCGCCCGCGGCACGGGAGCATGGGCCCCGACCGACGGAATAGTTGACTCGTCAAATATGTTGTGGGCCATGTCCGGGGCCGCACCGGCCCGGTAGCCACACGAGGAGCCGTCATGCAGTTCGGGGTCTTCACCGTCGGAGACGTCACCGTCGACCCGACCACCGGGCGGGAGCCGTCGGAGCACGAGCGGATCAAGGCGATGGTGACCATCGCCCGGAAGGTCGAGGAGGTCGGGCTCGACGTCTTCGCCACCGGCGAGCACCACAACCCGCCCTTCGTGCCGTCGTCGCCCACCACCATGCTGGGCTGGATCGCGGCCCGCACCGAGCGGCTGCTGCTCTCCACCGCCACCACCCTGATCACCACCAACGACCCGGTGAAGATCGCCGAGGACTACGCGATGCTCCAACACCTCGCCGACGGCCGGGTCGACCTGATGCTCGGCCGGGGCAACACCGGCCCGGTCTATCCGTGGTTCGGCAAGGACATCCGGGCCGGCATCCCGCTGACCATCGAGAACTACGACCTGCTGCGCCGGCTCTGGCGCGAGGACGTGGTCGACTGGTCGGGCAAGTACCGTACCCCGCTACAGTCGTTCACCTCGACGCCGCGCCCCCTGGACGGGGTGCCGCCGTTCGTCTGGCACGGCTCGATCCGCAGCCCGGAGATCGCCGAGCAGGCCGCGTACTACGGCGACGGTTTCTTCGCCAACCACATCTTCTGGCCCAAGGAGCACACCCAGCGGATGGTCGGCCTCTACCGGGAGCGCTTCGCGCACTACGGGCACGGCTCGCCCGACCAGGCGATCGTCGGCCTCGGCGGCCAGGTGTTCATGCGGCGCAACTCGCAGGACGCGGTCCGGGAGTTCCGCCCGTACTTCGACAACGCCCCCGTCTACGGCCACGGACCGGCGCTGGAGGACTTCATGGCGCAGACCCCGCTGACCGTCGGCAGCCCACAGCAGGTGATCGACCGTACCCTCGGCTTCCGCGACTACGTCGGCGACTACCAGCGGCAGCTCTTCCTGATCGACCACGCCGGGCTGCCGCTGAAGACCGTGCTGGAGCAACTCGACCTCCTCGGCGAGGAGGTGGTCCCCGTGCTGCGCCGGGAGTTCGCCGCGCTGCGGCCCGCGCACGTGCCCGAGGCCCCCACGCACGCCTCGCTGAAGGCCGCCCGCGACGCCGGTGACGCAGCCGACGCCGCGCAGGGCGCGTCGAGCACCGGCACCGGGTCGGGTGCCGTCGGCGAGCCGGCCGTTGCCGGTGCCGCCCCGGAGGCGGGGCGATGAGCCGCCGTACCCTCGCCGTGGTCTCCGCCGGGCTCTCCCGGCCCTCGTCGACCCGGCTGCTCGCCGATCAGCTCGCCGCGGCCACCCGCGACGAGCTGACCCGGCGCGGCGTCGAGGTGGAGCTGCGCCCCGTCGAACTGCGCGACCACGCCCACGACGTCGTCAACCACCTGCTCACCGGCTTCCCGCCGCCCGCCCTGCACGAGGCGCTGGACACGTTCGCCGCAGCCGACGGCGTGGTGGCGGTCACGCCGATCTTCAACGCGTCCTACAGCGGGCTGTTCAAGTCCTTCTTCGACGTGCTTGACGCCGGCACGCTGGTGGACCGGCCCGTGCTGATCGCCGCCACCGGCGGCACCGCCCGGCACTCCCTCGCCCTGGAGCACGCCGTCCGGCCGATGTTCGCGTACCTGCGGGCGGTGGTCGTGCCCACGGCGGTCTTCGCGGCCCCCGAGGACTGGTCGGGTGCGGCGGCCGGGGGCGCCCTGCGCTCCCGGATCGTCCGCGCGGCCGGCGAACTGGCCGACCAGGTGCGGCAGCGGCCCGCCACCGCGCCGCCGGACCCGTTCGCGCTCACCGCCGGCTTCGACGAAC